>JBFHGI010000007.1:0-17197 GCA_041583175.1 Pseudorhodobacter sp.
ATCAAGCACGAAAACAACTACGAAGGCCGAGATCAGCCCCGCAAACAGACGGCCGAAGGCAACGACGAAGGCGGGCTTCAGATCGGCGACCCTCAGCGTTGCCAGCGACGCCCCGAGTAGAATCAGCATGGTTGGGATCATCATGCCGCCCAGCATTTTCGTCGTGTTGAGGATGATTGTCGGCACCTGGATATCCAGCAGCAAAACCACCAGCACCAAGACTATCGAGTAAACGAGCGGCTGCTTGGCCATCGCGCGAAGCTGCACACTGCCCGCACTGATCGACAGGCCGACAGAATATTGGAACATGGCAATGACGAAGAAGAAGGCGACACCCAGCGCCATGCCCTCGGAACCGAAACTCAGAACTGCCAGCGGCAGTCCCATGTTGCCTGAGTTTGGCAGCATCATCGAAGGTAGGAAGCTCCGCAGCGGCTCGTTGAAAATCTTTAGAAAGATCACCGAGAAGACAAAGGAAACCCCAATGCACAGCAGCGCCGCGAACGACATTGTTGCCAAGGCCTCGCGGCTCACATGCAAGGAGACGAGCGAATGAAAGACCAACGAAGGTGTGGCGATCAGAATCACCAGACTGCTGAGAGAATGGGTCTGCAGACCGACAGATGATTTGCCCAAGGCGAATCCGATTGCCGTGATCAGCATGATCGGCCCGACGATGTTCAACATCTCAATCAGCATGGCAGAGCCTCGCGGACAAACCGGCGCAGCGGACGCTGATGCGCCGCTGCGGGTCTTGCCAAACTGATTTGGGCCGAATGAACACCCGGGCGCGCCTTAGGAAAGTTCTTCGCCGTTAAGCGTCCAGCGCTCTACAACGCGCGTACCGGATTCCTGCAACATCTTGGAAACAGCGCAATAGTGACGCAGCTTGCTGACCACTTCCAACGCACCCTCACGCGGGCCATCATATTCCCCTTTGATTTTCAGGGTCACTTCCGGGAAAGGGACGTCAATCGGGTTGATAAGACGCGTGCCATGGCTGTCCATCGTCACTTCGATATTGATGTCCATTGCCGTGAAGACGATGCCATTTGCCGTCGCCAGTTTGTTCGAGATGACATGGGTGCAACCCACCAGTCCCATGAACACATATTCAACGGGCATCGGTCCTTCGTCGGTACCGCCACGCTGGATCGGCTCATCGATAACAACAGATTTTCCACGTGCGGAAGCAACGGATTGCGTTGTGGATTTATGCGCGCCATCAATGTTGAATTTCCAGATCGGCTTTTCTTTTACAGCGGCCATGCGGCTATCCCTTTTTATTCAGTAGGTTCGATTGCGGATCAGTCAGCAGGGAGAAATACTATGGCCTCCGCCCTGCTCCTTCGGGAGTCGAAGGCGGGCGGATAGGACTTTGCGGCATTGAAAAACGTAGCCGGCGCATGGCGTTCCCCTCCCCGGTGCGACCATTTGTCGTCAATGCATGGCGTAAGAGGGACAGAACTTAAAATGATAATTGTTCATATCGGCTTTCATGTTTTCAGATAGCACCCCATCCACTTCGCTATCGGAAAACATGAAAGCCGATATGAGAATACATAAATTGTTCTGACAACGAGCACCCATTAGTCTAGCAAAACTGCCACTAGTCATGCGTGCCTTGCATGAGTGCAAACGAAATTTCGCTTTGATCGGAGACATCTTATGAGCGCCCCAAAACCTTTTGTTATTGCGATTGCCGGCTTTGGTTGGTGGGGCAAGCATATGGCCAATCGTCTTGTCGGCCACCCTTATTTGAAGGTTGCAGGCATCATCGAGCCGATGGAGGCCAACCATGCGGCCATCACCGAAATGGGCCTTACCGTCTGGACCGATCTGGCAGAAGCAATCGCCGAGGAGTCCGTCGATGCGATTGTCCTGACCACGCCCAACACGTTGCACGAAGCGCAAGTCATCCAATGCGCCAAGGCTGGCAAGCATGTATTCTGCGAAAAGCCATTGGGCCTGAACGCGGCAAGCGCGCGGCGGTCAGTGGCGGCGTGTAAGGAGGCAGGCATCCAGCTTGGCATCGGTCATGAGCGCCGGTTTGAACCCGCCATGCTGGCCTTGAAAGAGCAAATTGAAAACAACGGCCTTGGCACGATTATGCATGCAGAAGCCGCATTCAGCCATGACAAGCTGATCGGCGTGCCGAAAGGCGATTGGCGCACCAGCAAGGAAGTTTGCCCGGCGGCAGGTATGACTGCAATGGGGATTCACCTGACAGACCTGCTCATCTCGTTCTTCGGGCGGGTCGAGACAGTGCAGGCGATGACATCAAGCCGTTCGCTTGGATGGGAAACCGGCGATGTGGTGACGGTGCAGCTTGGCTTTGAAGCCGGTATGACAGCAACTCTAAGCGCCGTGCTGCATACCCCGCATTTCATCCGCATGCATGTATTCGGCACGCAGAAATGGGTCGAGATTCTGAACGACAGCCACCCCGATACGCCTGACGGTATCGTGCGGGTTCTGACGGCACAAACCGGACACCCGATCGACGAGACCCGTCACGCCTGGACGGATGCTGTCACCGCCAATCTAGAGGCCTTCAGCGCCGCCGCGCGTGGTACCCAGCCCTACCCGTTCACGATGGATGAGATGGTGCATAATATCGAGGTATTGGAAGCGATTGCCCGCTCGGCAGAGAATCGTCAAACAATCTCGATGAGCGATATCTGATCGACACGCCTTCTGCTGCGCAGGGCAAAATGGCACCATTTGGCTGACTTTGCGCCTGTGAACTGCCGATATGATCAGCAGGAAAGGCAATGCCGTTTGTGCATCGCCCTTCCTGCAAAGCTTTGGGTGCATCTCATCTGAGGGCTCTCTGATTTGGACGGGTAAGGCAAAACATGTTTCCTTCCCGCCCCATGTTCCGGTAACGTTCTCCGCACATCCCTTGAACCGATTCCGGGTCCACCATGTGCAATCTCTATTCCCAGACCAAAAGCCAGGATGCGATGCGGCATGTTTTCGATGCCATGATCGAAGAGGGGGAGGGGTTTGAAGATCAGACCGGAAACCTTCCGGCGCAAAGCGGAATCTGGCCGGATTATGCCGCCCCGATCATCCGGCATGGCACCCAAGGCGGCTGGCAGTTGACCAAGGCGCGCTGGGGCATGCCGACGCCCGCGACATTTCTGAAAGGCAAGCGCACCGATTCCGGCGTGACCAATATCCGCAACACGGCCTCGGCGCATTGGCGGCGCTGGTTGGGGGTGGAACATCGCTGTCTTGTTCCCTTCACCAGCTTTTCCGAACTTGACCAACGCGCAGGCAGCCCACGCAACCATCCCATCTGGTTCGCCTTGGCCGAGGATCGCCCTTTGGCGTTTTTTGCGGGGCTTCACACCGAATGGACCTCGGTGCGCAAACTGAAAGAAGGGGAGGTGACGGCCGATCTGTTCGGCTTCCTCACCTGCGCGCCCAATGCCGAGGTAGCCCCCGTTCACCCCAAGGCGATGCCAGTGATTTTGACCAAACCGGAAGAGTGGCGGCGCTGGCTGACGGCACCGGCAGAGGAGGCGCTTGGGCTTCAGCGACCCTTGCCGGACGGTGCGTTGCAGGTCGTGGCCGAAGGGATACGGGAAGATGCGGTTTGAACCTGTCTCTGGCGATGCCTTCACGCTGCGTCCCAAACGGGTGCATGAGGCGCAGGGTCGCGGCCGGCGGGCCTTTGCGTGGTTTCAGGCGGCCCGACATTCCGGCCCCGTGGTCTGGATTTTGCCATCCCACTCGCCAGAAATCCCCATGCTCCGCGGTCTGCCGCATCGGGTCGGCCAGCGATTGCACCTATTGCGCCCCGTAGGTGAGGCTGATCTGCTTTGGTGCGTTGAGGAATCCTTGCGCGCCGCCCCGATAGGACTTGTCATCGCGGAACCGACACAGCCCCTGTCGCTGACTGCCGGCAGGCGCTTTCAACTGGCCGCCGAGGCAGGATGCACGACCGGATTGATGCTGATCCAGACCGATGCAGGCAGCAACGCCACCGAAAGCCGTTGGACCTGTGAACCGACGGCAAGCCTGCATGCAGACTCGACTCTGCATCACTGGTCCCTTAACAAGAACAAACAGGGAACTTTTGGGGATTGGATTGTAAACTGGAATGGCGCGTCGGCTGCTTTCGATATGGTTTCCGAGACTGGCAAGCGACAGCAGCCTGCGGAACAGGCCCGTTGAAGGGCCTTTTGCGCTGACCCTGCGGTCGGGCAATTCCGACCATCTGCATTGCGTGAACCCTGCCGCCCAGTCTCGTGGATTACAACGCGGCATGGCCCTTGCCGATGCCCGTGCAATCTGCCCCGACCTTGCCACCCGCCCCGCCGATCTTCCGGCAGAGGCCGCCGCATTGGCCAGCCTGCGCCGCTGGGCCAGCCGCTATGCACCGATGGTGGCCAGCGACGGCGCGGACGGGTTGATGGCCGATATTTCCGGCGTGCCGCATCTCTTTGGCGGAGAGGCGGATTTACGCGACGATCTACAAGCGCGACTGGAACGGGTTGGCCTTGCGGCGGTCAGCGCCATTGCAGGCACACGCGGGTCGGCCCACGCCCTCGCCCGCCACGGTGGCGGCATCATCCCTGACGGGCGGCTGGCCGAGGGTATCGCGCATCTACCCGTCACGGCGCTGCGCGTCGATCATGCCACCGCCGAGGCGCTTTCTCGTGTTGGTCTGGCGCGGATCGCCGATTTGATCCCCCTTCCCCGCGCGCCTTTGGCCCAACGCTTCGGGCAGGGGCTGGTCATGCGGCTGGATCAGGCTTTGGGGCAGCATGCCGAACCCGTGGCTGCAGAACCGGACCCACCACATTTCGGCGTGCGGATAACCCTGCCAGACCCGATCGGCTTGCAAGCGGATGTGATGGCGGGGCTGGCGCGATTGCTCGACCGGCTTTGCGACAAACTGGCCGCAACCCGCATGGGCGCACGGCGGGTGCGGTTGGAATTGCGGCGGGTGGATCGCGGCGTGGCGCTGGTGGAAATCGGCCTTGCCCGCCCGATGCGCGACCCGACCCGCATTTCAGCACTGTTTGCCAAAGGGGTGGATGACATCGACGCAGGCTTTGGCATCGATGCTATGCGCCTGACGGCACCCGTGGTCGAACCGCTTGCGCCCGAGCAGTTGGGCGGCACCACCATGCGACATGAGGATGCGCTGGCCGATCTGCTCTCCTCGCTCGGCAATCGTATCGGCTTTGACCGTGTGCTGCGCCTGTTGCCCGCCGACAGCCTGATACCGGAACGCAGCCAAATCCTTGCCCCTGCGGCCTATAGCACAGCAGAACCCGCGCCAAAGCGAACAGGCCCCGACCGCCCGGTCACCTTGTTTGCCCCCGAACCCGTCAGTGCCGTCTCGGGCCACCCCCCGGCCAGATTCCGCTGGCGGCGGATGCACTTTACTACCCTCCGCGCCATGGGGCCGGAACGGATTACGCCGGAATGGTGGTTTGACGACCCCGCATGGCGCAGCGGTTTGCGCGATTATTGGCGGGTGGAGACCCGGGAAGGCCCACGCCTGTGGCTGTTCGTAACACCGCAAAAGCAAAATGCGGATTGGCCCGGCCCTGCCGGGGACAAGAACTGGTATGTGCAGGGGGAGTTTGCGTGATTGCCCCCGCTTATGCCGAACTGGCTGTGACCTCCAACTTCACCTTCCTGCACGGGGCATCGCACCCTGAGGAACTGGTGACGCGGGCGACCGAACTAGGCCTGTCGGCCATCGCCATCACCGATCGTAATTCGGTGGCGGGTGTGGTGCGGGCGTTCTCGGCGCTGAAGGAACTGTCCCGCCTGCGGGCTGAGGCGGTGCAAAATGATGCCTCGCAGTGTGGGCCAATGATCCGATCACAACAAGTCACCGATCATTCCAGCCGTCAAACCCTGCCTCGAAGCCCCGACAACAGCCCGATCAACCCCAACGCCCCCCTGCCGAAGCTGATCGCGGGGGCGCGGCTTGTGCTGAGAGACTCGGCAGTGGAATGGCTGGCGCTTCCGACCGATATCATCGCGTGGTCGCGCCTGACCCGGTTGCTTAGTCTTGGCAAGCGCCGCGCGCCCAAGGGGGAATGTTATCTGACCCGCGCCGACCTTATGGCTTGGGGGGCGGGCATGATCCTGATCGCCTTGCCCCCCGACCCGCTGGAGCCCTCTTCTTCGCGTGGTGATTTGTCAGGCTTGGCGCGCCAATTCCCGGGGCAGTGTTTTCTTGGGGCGGCCCCCCGCTATGATGGCCGCGATCAAACCCGCCTCGACACGCTGGCACTGATGGCACAAAGGGCCAATCTGCCAATGGTCGCCGTGGGGGATGTGTTGATGCACCGCGCCGCCCGCCGCCCTTTGGCAGATGTACTGACCTGCCTGCGGCTTGGCTGCACCATTGACAACATCGGCGCCAACCGCCTTGCCAATGGGGAACGCCGCCTGAAGACAGGCGCAGAGATGGCGCGCCTCTTCCACCGCCACCCCGCCGCAATCCGGCGCACGTTAGAGATTGCCGCCCGTTGCGCCTTTCAACTGGATGAGTTGCGCTACCAATACCCCGATGAGGCCCGGAACGGCGAACCCGCGCAAGAGCGGCTGGAACGACTGGCCCGCGCCGGCCTGCGCTGGCGTTACCCCGCAGGCGCTCCCCCCAAGATCATCCACCGGGTAGAAAAGGAACTGACCCTGATCCGGGAGGTTGAATACGCCCCCTACTTCCTGACAGTGCATGACATCGTGCAATTCGCCCGTTCCAATGGCATCCTCTGCCAAGGGCGCGGCTCGGCGGCCAATTCGGTGGTCTGCTATCTGTTGGGCGTGACCGAAGTGCCGCCTGAAAGCATCACTCTGATCTTTGAACGCTTCATTTCAAAAGAACGAGGCGAGCCGCCGGATATCGATGTCGACTTCGAACATGAACGCCGCGAAGAGGTGATCCAATGGATCTATGACCGTTACGGCCGCGAACGCGCTGGTCTGACCGCAACCGTCATCCACTTCCGCAGTCGTGCCGCGATCCGCGAGGTGGGCAAGGTTATGGGGCTGTCCCAAGATGTGGTCGCGCGGCTTTCAGGGCAAATCTGGGGCTGGTCCGCTGCCGCGCCGGGGGCGGACCGGATGCGGGACGCGGGCCTCGACCCGACCGACGACAGGGTGATGCTGGCAACAAAGCTGATCGCTGAGATCATAGGTTTCCCGCGCCACCTGAGCCAACATGTCGGCGGCTTTGTCATCACCCATGGCCGGTTGGATGAGCTATGCCCGATTGAAAATGCGGCGATGGATGACCGCACCATCATCGAATGGGACAAGGATGATATTGACGCTTTAGGCCTGCTCAAAGTCGATATTCTGGCGCTGGGAATGCTGACCTGTATCCGCAAGGCCTTTGGCCTGTTGGCCAAGCATCGCGGCCAGAATCTGACGCTGGCCAATACACCGGCCGAAGATCCGCGCGTCTATGACATGCTGTGCCGCGCCGATGCCATCGGGGTGTTTCAGGTCGAAAGCCGCGCGCAGTTGAACTTTTTGCCCCGCATGCGCCCCCGCGTCTTTTACGATCTGGTGTGTGAGGTCGCCATCGTGCGCCCCGGCCCGATCCAAGGCGGCATGGTCCATCCGTTCATCAACCGCCGCATGGGCCGCGAACCGGTCGAAGACCTTGGCCCCGCGATGATGGAGGTTTTGGGCCGCACCTATGGCGTGCCGCTGTTTCAAGAACAAGCCATGCAAATCGCCGTGGTCGCAGCGGGTTTTACCCCGGCGGAGGCAGATCGTTTGCGTAGATCATTGGCCACGTTCAAACGTATGGGCACCATCGGATCGTTTCGCGACCGCTTTGTGTCGGGCATGCTGTCACGCGGCTATGACGCCGATTTCGCCGCGCGCTGTTTCGCACAGATCGAAGGATTCGGCTCTTACGGTTTTCCCGAAAGCCACGCCGCCAGTTTCGCGCGGCTGGTCTATATTTCCGCGTGGTTGAAATGCCACCATCAGGCTGTGTTCACCTGCGCGCTCTTGAACAGCCAGCCGATGGGGTTTTACGCCCCCGCCCAACTGGTGCGCGATGCGCGGGATAGGGGCGTCGAAGTGCGGCCCATCTCGGTCAACCACTCCGATTGGGATTGCTCGCTGGAACCACGCGCCGATGGCAGCCTTGCGCTACGGCTGGGGTTTCGCCAGATCAAGGGCCTGCGGGCCGAGGATGCTGCATGGATCACCGCCGCCCGCGCCAATGGCTACCCCGATGTCGAGAGCCTGTGGCGCCGTGCAGGCATCCGCCCCGACACGCTGGAGCGTCTGGCCGAAGCCGATGCTTTTGCAGCCCTTGGCCTGACCCGCCGCGACGCGCTTTGGGCCGCCAAGGCGCTAAAGGCCCCCGCCCCGCTGCCGCTGTTTGGCAACGATGGCGAAGGCGCTGTGGAGCCGCAAGTGACCTTGCCGCAAATGACACTTGGGCAAGAAGTGGTCGAAGATTACCTATCACTCCGCCTGTCCTTGCGGGCGCATCCGATGGAATTGCTGCGACCCCTCCTGCCAGACTCCCTGCCGCATGACCGCTTGGCGCAAGCCAAAGGCCGCATTACCGTGACCGGCCTTGTCATCACGCGCCAACGCCCCGGCACGGCCTCTGGCGTGATCTTTCTGACATTGGAGGATGAAACCGGCACCTCGAATATAGTGGTATGGAAAAAGGTTTATGAGACCTTCCGCAAGGCTGTCATCGCGGGGCGTCTGGTGCGTGTCAGCGGGCGGATCGAACGGGATGGCCCCACCACCCATGTGATCGCCGAACAAGTGGAAGATGTGTCACATCTGCTTGGCACGCTCAGTCGGCCAAACCAGACAGGGGCAGAGGAAGGGCGTGCGAATCTCAGCGTCAAGACAAGCGCGCACCACCCGAGGGAGCAGGCGAAAAAACTGTTTCCCAGCCGGGATTTCCATTGAAAGTCTAAAGCCTGCACAAAAGGGAGCGCAGGGCCGCATCGATCTCCGGCAAAGACGCACCCCCCAGCCTGCCGCAGAAACTGGCGAGGCGATGCGTTCCCCCTGGCAAACTTGTTTCCAGTCGTGGAATTGCGACATGCGGATGCAAAAGGTTCACATTGGCCGCCGGTCTGTGCAAAACGCCTTGGCGCGGCGGGTCGGACAGGTCAATCAGGCCTTTGCCCTGAGCAAAACCGATGGTTACCCGCCCCTCTGCATCGATCTGCGTTACAGGGGGCTGACTGGCAGGTTCAGCAAAGCCGCTTTCGATAAGGTCAAAGGGTGAATCGCTTTGGACGACATGCAGACGCAGATGCCCATCCCCACAAAAACACATCAATGTGTCGATCTGCACCCCCGCAGCAGGCTGCCACCGAGAGCGGATATGCTGGTCGTCAAGGCTGACAACAGCTGTGTCTTGCCGTGCAAACCAATCCCCGCCTGCGAACCTTATCGCCAACGTGCTGTCAAAGGCTGAGGCTTTGGCATCCGTCTCCCGCGCCTCCACGCAAAAGCCGGTATCGGTGGAATAGCAGAGTTTTGCGTATTTCTCGGCGCCGTGGCGGAACATCGGGGCCACCTGCCCCCCAGCCAGCGCCACCGCCGCCCCACCCTGCGCACCCATCAAGAAGCGCGGGCTCGATTGCGAAGCGGGTGGTAACGCAGGCAAGGGCATTTCCTCGCAAGTCCAGAACGGATGGTCCTCCGGCATCGCGAGCATAAGAAACGCCTTCATCGCCCAATAGGGGGAGCCGGGGGAATTGTAATCCTCGGCCATCTGCGGATTGGGATAGGCATAACCGATAGACAGAACGCCGTCGCGGTCAGCGATGGGTTGCGTCGCCCACCACCGCAGATGGCGCAGCACGATCCCTTTCAGAACGCCCATCGGCAGCACCGGATCAGGATCAGCCAGCGCATAAGCGGCGAAAAACGCCACCATGCCGAACCGGTAGGTCATCGAGCGTCCGAAAGGCAGGCCTCGACCTTCCGCATCGAACCAGCGGGCGAATTGCGGGGCGAACAGGCGGGCGCGTGCCAGATGGTCACCGCGATCTGTGTCCGGCGCAAAATGGTGCAGCAGCAAGCCGTAAGTGTGGAAGGCGAAGCCATTGTAATGGTCAACCCTATGGCCCGGACCGTCGCGATACCATCCGTCACCCAGATAGAGCGCATCCAGCGCCGCGCGGTCACGCGCGCCACTTTCGGCGGGGGGGCCATCCCCCGTCGCCCGCAGGCCTGCATCCATCAACAAACGAAAGAACATCCAGTTGTTGGGCGAAAACCGCTTGCCCGTGGCGTGCATCAGATAGCGGCGCAAGTTCGCTTTTGCCTTGTCCGGCAGCGGGTCATAGACCTGCGGCTTTGCCACTAACAGCGCGAAACCGACCGCCGCAAGCTCGACAAGCCGCTGATCGATATCTTTCACATCGCCCCAATATTCCGGATGGCTCGGGTCGGTCCCGTTCTTCAACCCTTCCAGATAAGGCGTCCAGTCAAGCTGGCTTCCCCCCACAGCCGCAGGTGCAAGCGCCCATAGTGGGCGGGCAAAGCCTTCGATCTCGGCCGCGACAGAGTCAAAGACCGCGCCATAAGGCGAAAGCTGAACGCGCGCCCGTCCCGCAGAACGATACGCATCCAGCGGCGCCAGAAGTCGTTGCATCGCGGTTTCCAGATCGCTCCGGCTTTCCAGACGGAGGCCGTGCAAGGGGTTCGCCGCAAGATAGGGCGCAAAGGCAGCGGTTCTCATCTTACCGCCCTACAGCCCAAACAGGCGCGGCAGGGCCAGCGCCACAGGCGGCACGAAGGTCACAACCAACAGGCCCAGAACTTGCAGCGCAAAGATTGGCAGCAAAGGGCCAATGACGCGGCCAATGCGCTCTCCGCTGATCGAGCAGGCCACGAACAGCACCGTTCCGACGGGCGGCGTCACCACACCAAGCGCAAGGTTATAGACGAGGATGACACCGAAATGCACAGGGTCCACCCCCATCGCCGTCACCACAGGATAGAAAATAGGCGTAAAGATCAGCATGGCGGGCGACATATCCATGAACACCCCGACCAGCAGCAACACCACATTGATCAACAGCAAGATGATGATCTTGTTATCGCTGACCGATGTCAGCAGCATCCCGATCGTGTCAGGGATGGACGCGAAGGTCATTGACCAGCTCATCATCGTCGAGGCCGAGATCAGAAAAAGGATAGCACCTGTGATGAACGTGGTGTCGAGCAGAATTTCAAACAGTTTGCGCGGGGTCAGCGCGCGATATACCAAGGCCAGAATGAAACTGTACACAACCGCAATGCCAGAGCCTTCAATTGCTGTGAATGCACCGCCAAGAATTCCCGCGATCACGATAACCACCAGCAAAAGGCTGGGGGCTGCGCGCAGGAACAGGCGGAACGCCTCGGACAATCCGCCTTCGGTTTTTTCCGGCTGATAGCCTTTCTTGCGGGCATACCACCAGGCGACAATCATCACCGAAAACCCCATGATAAGACCCGGCAGATACCCCGCCATGAACAGCGCGATAATTGACGCACTGCCACCTGTAATCAAGGAATAGACAATCAGCGCGCCCGAAGGCGGGATCAACATGCCCGACGGGGCCGAGGCCGCGTTGACAGCGGTGGTCATCGGCATGTCATAGCCTTTTTCCCGTGCCACAGGGGTGATGATGCCCCCGATCGCCGTTGCTGCCGCGATGCCAGAGCCTGACAATGTGCCAAACAGCATATTAGCCAACACATTGGTTTGCCACAGGCTTCCGGGAATTCGGCCCCCCAGCAGCATTGCAAAATCAATCAACCGTCGCGCAAGGCCGGTCGCGTTCATGATATTGCCGGCAAGGATAAAGAACGGCAGCGCCAGAAAGCCGAAGCTATCCAACCCGTTGAACATCGTCTCGCCCACCGTCGGCATGACCGAAGGCAGGTCGAGTTGTAGCCCAAGTGTCAGCACACCCGCAAAGGCCAAGCCGATTGCAATAGGGCTGCCCATGATCAGGAAAATCGCGAAAGTCGCAAACAGCACGATGGTCGAGGTCAGTTCAAGATGATCCGCAACATTGTCCAGCATCCAATCCGACTGCCAAAGCTGCGAGACAAGAAAGACAGCCCCACCGACGATAGCCGTCGCTGTTAACAGCTGCGCAAGCCGCGCCTCACCTGTCCGGATACGCGCCGCCATGCCGATAAGCTCGGCCCCCACAATCATCGCGCCGCAGATCACCAGAACCGCCTGCAACCAACCCACAGGGATTTGGGTCATCGCAGTTTTCATCAAGGCATTGGCGGCCACACTGGTGCAGCCGCCCCAGATCAGGATAGCGCCGAAAATCAGGGAAAATTGGGAATTAACGAAGTGTAGCACGCATTGCGGCGACGGGGGCAGCATCTCGATCACCAGCGGCAAGGTCATGTGCTTGCCAAGGATAAAGCAATACCCCGCAGACAAAAGCCCCAACCAGATCAGCGAAAACCGCAAGAATTCCTCGGAATACATGCTGGGGGCAGACAGCGCATAGCGGGCAAAGACCTGCCAGGCAATCGCGACGACCATCAGGGCCAGAAGCGTGACCAGAAAAACCTCGATCACGCGCAGGGCAAATTTACCGAACTGTGCTATCGGCTGATTGGTCATGGTGTCCCCCCCAAAGAAATGATCCCGGCCGGGCGAGGCACGGCCGGGACCCTTATCAGAAATCGCGGCCTTCGAGTTTGAAGATAGCCTCGATCAGTGCCTTTTTGTCCTCGTCCGCAAGCGCGGCCTGATACATCGGCTTGACGGCTTCGATGAAGGGTGCGGTGTCAACGTCAATCACCTCAACCCCCATTTCATCCACAGCCTTTTGCAAATCGCGCGCTTCGCTTTCGTCGGAGAACGCGATGGATTTCAGGCTGATCTTTTCAAATTCTTCCTGAACGATCTGCAGATCTGCCGCATCCAGCTTTTCGACAAAACGGGAAGAGGTGACAACGAAGTCGGTCAAACGGGTCTGGTTGGTGCGCAGCGCGTATTTCGCAACTTCCCCAAATTTTGCAACATAAAGGCCGGCCAAACCACCTTCGGCCCCGTCAACGATGCCTTGCTGAAGGCCGGCGTAAAGTTCCCCAAAGGGCAGCGGTGTCGGCACTGCGCCAAACAGTGTCAGCATTTCGGTATAGGTCGGGCTGGCGATAGAGCGCAGCTTGCGGCCTTTCAGATCCTCAAACCCGGAGGCGGGTTTGGTGGTATAGATTGAACGGAAACCGGAAGAGATAAAGCCAAGAGGAACAACATTGTGCTCGGCCGTGGCGGATTGCAGCACCTCGCGCACGCCTGCATCAGTCATCACCTTGCCGTATTCCTCGGACGATCGGAAAACATATGGCAGGTTCATCACACCAATCGCCGGCGCCACATTTTCCAAAGTACCGGAATTGACCAGACCGGCATCAATCACGCCTTTCTGGATCTGTTGGAAATACTGCAACTGCTCTCCCAAGACGCCATTGTTGAACATCTTGAATTCGACGCGGCCTTCGGTCCGTTCGGCCACGGCTTTGGCAAATTCCCCAAGCAATTGGCCGGCCGTGCTGTCGTCGGACACGTTGGTCGCCAAGCGGTATGTCGCCGCAGTAGCGGACGTGGCAGCCATCGCCACCACAAGGGCGGCGCTGGCCGCGAGACGTGTAAATACTGTCATGGTCGTTTTCTCCATTGCTGGCGGCGGAAACGAAACTTTCGCAAAACTTTCCTGCTCCCCCGCGCCTCCCAAAACGCTTGCAGCAAGCCGTTCATTTAAGAATCCTCGCTCACCACTGCCAAAATTCATAGATTTGTCATCAACTCGCGTCAAGAAATACTTTCATATTGACGAAACTTTCTTAATCTGCGAAAGTTCTCGCAACGATAGAGGGCTGCCCAATGCAAAAGACATCCTATTTCGACACAGATACCGATCGCGGCGGCGATGACCGTTATCAGCAGGCATTGCTACGCTGCGTGACGAAACTGCGCGCGCTTTTGCCTGTCGCGGGGCTGCGCAATCCGAAAATCGGTACGCCAAACAATCAATGGATTTGGTGCGATGGGCCGGATTGGGTTATGGGGTTCCTGTCGGGTCAGCTTTGGCTTGCCTATCAGCTCAGCGCCGATCCGGTCTTTGCTGCCGCGGTCCGCGCCCGCCGCCCGCAGTTCCGCGCAGCGTTGGACTGCCGCAAAGCCCGCGATCATGATCTGGGCTTCATCTTCTCGCTGCATTCCGTGGCCGATTGGCTTTCAACAGGGGATGAGGTCGCCCGCGCCATGGGTATCGAAGCCGCCCGTGCTTTGGTAGCCCGGTTCCGCGAAGACGGTGGCTATATCCAGGCCTGGAATCCGGTTGGCCCGCATGATCGTGAACAGGCGCGGTTTGCCAATGGCCGGATGATCGCCGATACGATCCAGAATCTTGCCCTGCTTCATTGGGCGCATCGCGAAACCGCCATTGCCGATTTCCGCGAGGTTGCCGACCTGCATGAGGCGACGTCACTGCGTCATCTCGTCCGCGAGGATGACACCACGTTCCACACCTTCCTGTTCGACCCCGCGACCGGAGCACCGCTGCATGGGCAAACCCACCAAGGCTATGCCGACGATTCCTGCTGGGCGCGTGGGCAGGCCTGGCTCATTCACGGCTTTGCAAACTGCCATCGGGTGACAGGAAATCCGGTATCGTTGGATGCAGCGCGCCGCTTGGCGGCCAAGGCCAAATCGCTGATGGCCAAGACCCAAGTCCCGGTCTGGGATTACGCCTTGCCAGCAGATGGGACCCACCCGATCGACAGCTCTGCCGCCGCGGTCATGGCGTCGGGTGTGCTGATGCTGGCCGACCTGGTCCCCGCAGATGAAGCCTCCGAATGGCGCGCCTTTGGCCATGCCTTACTGGACGGGCTGTTGGCGGAGTGTGATCTGACCCGGACGCCAGAGGCCCAAGGGTTGCTGGCCCATGGCGCGGCGCATGTTCCCGCGGGGCGTGGCGACGCAATGCTGCCCTATGGGGATTACTATTTCATGGAGGCCCTCATGCGCGCCCAAGGCCATAAAACGTTCTTCTGGTGAGGTGTTTCGCCAACCCCCGTAACTTTCGTTTGTAGCCACTGGTTTCGTTTCGCTAGAAAACCGGCTTAACGTGCAAAGCTGACTGCCCAGACCGGAAGGATCGCCCCATGACCGCGCCAAGCAACATCACGCTGAAAGACATCGCCGAGGCCGCAGGCGTTTCGGTTGCTGCGGTCTCGAAGGTATTGAACAACCGCGAAGGCGTGGGCGATGCAACGCGGCAGCGCGTTCTGGCAATGCTTGATGATCTTGGTTATCGCGGCAGATCGGGGCGCGCGGGGCAAATTGAGGCTGTGCAGCTTCTGACACTGGAACAATATGTCGCCAATGATGCCTTTTACGGCGAGATACTGGCAGCCATCACCGCAGCCAGCGGCTCTGCCGGTATGGACATCGGCCTGACGGTGCATCGCTCGCTGGCTGATATTGCCGACGCCGTCCGCAGTGGCGCGGTGGATGGCCCCGTCTTGCTGATGGGTGTCGACCATCCCGACATCGTTGATGCCTTGTGCGAGCGTGGGCTGATCGCGGCCATCGTGAACGGGATGGACCGCACGATGCGCCTGCCCAGCGTATCACCCGACTATCACTTCGGCGCATGGGCCGCCACGCGCCACCTGATAGAACTTGGTCACAGCAATATCCTTCACGTCACCCACCCCTACCGCGAATCCATCCGCCGCCGCATCGACGGGTTTCGTAACGCGATGGAGGAGGCAGGCCTGGGCTTCTCGCCGGATCGGCACTTGCTGGATTTGGGAAGCCCCGCGAATATCTCGCTTGCCGCAAAAGATATCGTGTTGGAACGGTTGCGGCAGGGCGATCTGCCCAGCGCTTTGTTTTGCATGAACGATATGGTTGCAATCGGCGCAATGCAGGCCGTGCAGGCAGCGGGACTGTCAGTGCCGGATGATATTTCGATCATCGGCTTTGATGGGCTGCCGTTGGGTGGATACGCCACACCACAGCTGAGCTCCATCCGCTCTGACAGGGCAGCTTTGGGGCGCATCGGCGTCAGCCTGCTTGCCGAAAAACTCACCAATCCCAGCGCCGCGACCCAAAGGGTCACAGTTGGGGTTGAACTTTTGAACCGCCGCTCGACTGCTGCCTTTGGCAGCCCGCGCGGCTCTGTCGGGGGCTCAGGCCCCGTCTAAATCGATAAAGGAAAGACAATGACACAAATGCCGGAAATCGGGCTGCGCCACGCCATTCACCCCAGTCACGCAGAGGGTATGAACACCACCGCGCTGCGCGAGAACTTTTTGATCGAGCAGATCTTTACCCCCGGTCAGATCAACGCCACCTACACCCATTATGACCGCCTGCTGGTGCTAGGCATTATGCCGACCGAAAGCGCCCTGAGCATTCCGGCAGAGCTTATCAAGACTGTCGGCGCAGACACCTTGTTGGAACGCCGCGAGCTTGGCCTGATAAATATCGGTGGCCCGGCGCGCGTCACCGCAGATGGCAAGACGTTTGAGGTCGGCACCCATGACGCCCTTTATCTGGGCATGGGCATTGCAGAGCTTTCCTTTACCTCGGTCGATGCCGCGAATCCTGCCCGCCTTTATGCCAATTCGGCACCGGCCCATGCCGCGCACCCCTCTCGTGTCATTCGCAAGGATGAGGCGATTGAAAAGCGGATGGGCGCGCAAGAAACCTCGAACCAGCGCAGCCTGTTCCAGTATTTGCACCCCGATGTTCTGCCGACCTGCCAGCTTCTGATGGGAATGACACGGCTTGCGAGTGGCTCTGTCTGGAACACGATGCCAGCCCACACCCATGATCGCCGGATGGAGGCTTATTTGTATTTCGATATCGCGCCCGATGCGATGGTCGTGCATATGATGGGCCGCCCTGAAGAAACCCGTCATCTGATCATGCGAAATGAACAGGTTGCAATCTCGCCGCCATGGTCGATCCATTGCGGTGCGGGAACTGGTGCCTATAGCTTTGTCTGGAGCATGGCAGGCGACAACCAGTCCTTTACCGACATGGATTTCGTTCCTATGAACGTGCTGAAATAGGCTCGGGCTATCGTTTCAACTTCAATGGCGCGCCTTTCACGGGTGCGCTTCCTTTGCTGACATAGGGTTTCCACATGGCTCCTGCACTTGCCTCATCATCTGACGG
>JBFHGI010000008.1:0-17154 GCA_041583175.1 Pseudorhodobacter sp.
GAGGTTCTGCCTGACTGAGACAGGCTGTGCCCGATACATCCAAGCGTAAGGGGCGTGAGTCACGCCCTTTGCTCTATAAAGAGCGCTGTATCGGACAAAGCAGCGATTGACCGACCCGGGCTGATGCCCGTCGTGTTCACCTCTGGGCTAGTTCAGAAGTGTTGCCAACCGCCGCAGTGCCGCCTGATACCCTTCGGTGCCCAGCCCTGCAATGACGCCCTCGGCGCGCAAGGACACATAGGAATGGTGCCGGAAGGCCTCGCGCTTGTGCACGTTTGAGATATGCACCTCGATCACAGGCCCTTCAAACGCATTCAGCGCATCAAGAATTGCCACAGAGGTGTGCGTAAAGGCGCCGGGGTTGATCACGATACCTGCTGCTTTCTCACGGGCTTCGTGTATCTTGTCGATGATCGCGCCTTCGAGGTTGGATTGGAAGGGCTCCACCGCCAAGCCCAAACCCTTTGCCAGTGACGCGCAAGCCGCCTCCACATCGGCCAAAGTCTCATGCCCGTAAATCTCGGGCTGCCGCTTGCCCAAAAGGTTCAGGTTCGGGCCATTCAACAGGTAGATCGTCTTCATAAGATGCACACTCCGGCAATGCTTTGGCAAAGAGTCGCCCCAATACAGGGAAATTGCAACGCTTCGGCTTCATCTGGTTCCAAATATCCGCGCCGCAGGCCCCGGCCTGCCACAGGTGCGACTGCTGCCGCTTGACGTGCCGCGCCGCACGGGCTAGGCCCGCCGCGCCAGTCAAGGGGGCAACATGAGCGACGATCACAGTAACACGACACCCGCACGACGCAATTTCTATGGCCGCCACCATGGCAAGACCCTACGGTCAAGCCAGAAGGCCTATCTGGCAGAAGATCTGGAAGCTTTGCGGCCGCAGGGGACCAGCCACGCCGACAATCCGGCCCGCATCTGCATCGATCCGCAAACATTTTTTGCGGATGGTCGGCCATTATGGCTGGAAATCGGCTTCGGCGGGGGCGAGCATCTGGTGCATATGGCCGCGCGTTATCCCGAGGTTGGAATCATCGGTTGTGAGCCTTTCGTGAACGGCGTCGCGATGCTGCTGGGGAAAATCCGGGCGGCGGATGTCAGCAATCTGCGCGTGCACCCCGAAGATGTGCGCGACCTGTTCGATATCCTGCCGGATGCCTGTATCTCCAAGACCTTCCTGAACTACCCCGATCCCTGGCCAAAAGCGCGCCATCACCGCCGTCGCTTTGTGACGCCAGACCATTTGCTGCCGCTTGCCCGGGTGATGAAAGCGGGGGCAGAGTTCCGCGTCGCCACCGATATCGACGATTATGTGCGCCAGACGTTGGAAGAAGTGCCTCAAGCAGGCTTTGACTTGATCAACCAGTCCGCGACACCGTGGGAGGATTGGATTTCGACGCGATATGAGCAAAAGGCCATTCGCGAAGGCCGGCCACAGCACTACCTGACCTTCATGCGCCAAGGCTGATCGGGGAGCATGAGAGGGGCGGCTCCCGCCATTCGTTGCTGCCGCGTGCCGCGTCAGCGCCTCAAGGTTGGGCCAAGCCGCCCGCTGGCGCGGTCGGCGGGGGCACAGAGGCCGGATCAGTTCTGTTTGGGGTTTTCGGGGCGCGGTGGCTTGGCTTTGTAAACGGGAAGGCGCCAGCCGAAGGCAATGCTGCCAGCCCGCAAGACAAAGGTTACGCCTGCACAGGTCAGAAGCGCATATCCTGCGGGATAGCCCACAGCCACAATCGCCACGGCCGCACCTGCGCCCGTAAAGGCTGCTGTAGCGTAAATCTCGCCTTGCTTCAGTACCAATGGCACCTCATTGCAGACGACATCGCGCAAAAGCCCGCCAAAACAGCCGGTGGCGACACCCATCACCATGACCACCGCCCAGTGCTGCCCCATCCCCAAGGCGACGCCCGCACCCGCAGGCACCGCAATAGCCAAGGCGAAAGCGTCCAGCCAGACGATCGCCTTATAGCGGCTTTCGAGCAGATGCGCGCCGAGGAACACCAGCACCGCCGCGACCACAGCGGCCAGAAGGATCGACGGGTCCGCAATCCAGAACACCGCGTCGCGGTTCAGCAACACATCGCGGATGGTGCCACCACCGACGGCCGTCAGGCAGGCGATGAAGATGAACCCCACAAGGTCCAATTGGCTGCGAGACGCCACCAATGCGCCTGTCAGGGCGAATACGGCCACAGAGGCGATATCGAGTGCCCCCAGCAGCGTCACTTCGCGCCCTCGGCCTTTGCGGGTTTGAACGGGGCCATTCCGGCGCGGGCCAGCTCATCCGCACGTTCGTTTTCGGCATGGCCAGCATGGCCCTTGATCCAGCGCCATTCGACATCATGGCGTTGCCGCGCCGCGTCAAGCCGCTGCCACAGGTCCACATTCTTGACGGCCGACCCCGCAGCGGTGCGCCAGTTCTTGCGCTTCCATCCGGCCAGCCATTCGGTGATGCCGTTCTTCACATAGGCGCTATCGGTGACGATCACGATGGTGGAGGGCCGGGCCAATGCCTCCAGCGCCGCGATGGCCGCCATCAACTCCATCCGGTTGTTGGTCGTGTCCGGCTCGCCGCCCTGAAGGGTGCGTTCCTTGACGATCTCGGCCCCGTCGCGGGCGAGCATCAAAACCCCCCAGCCGCCGGGGCCGGGGTTCCCGGAACAGGCCCCATCGGTATAGGCAAATAGTTCTGGCATTGGCGACGCTCCTCTTTGGCATCGTCTAAGCAGCGCGGGCCGAAAGGTCAACGCAGGGCCGGGCGCAGTGGGCAGAGATGTGTGCCCGCGCTAGGCGGGTTCGCGCAACACGCGGGGAACCTTGAATTCGACGTTCTCTTGCGCGGTTTCCACCATCTCGACGGTGACCTCATAGCGCGTGCGGAACGCATCGATGACCTCGTTCACCAGAACTTCGGGGGCACTTGCCCCTGCGGTTATCCCGATGGCGCGGATACCTTCCAAGGCGCGCCAGTCGATATCGGCCGCACGCTGCACCAGTTGCGCATAGGCGCAGCCCGCTGCGCGCCCGACTTCGACCAAGCGCTGCGAGTTGCTGGAATTCGGCGCGCCGATCACCAGAATCGCCTCGACCTTGGGGGCGATGGCCTTGACAGCGGCCTGCCGGTTTGTGGTGGCGTAGCAGATATCTTCTTTATGCGGTCCGACGATGGCAGGAAAACGCGCCTGCAGGGCGGCAACGATACCTGCCGTGTCATCCACCGACAGGGTGGTCTGGGTGATATAGGCCAGCTTGCCCGCATCGCGGACCTGTAAATGCGCCACATCGGTTTCGGTTTCGACCAGCAAAACCTCCCCCGCCGGCAGTTGCCCCATTGTGCCGACGGTTTCGGGGTGGCCGCGATGGCCAATCATGACCATTTGCAAACCGTCTGCAGAATGCCGCGCAGCCTCGTTATGCACTTTGGTGACCAAGGGGCAGGTGGCATCGACGGCAATCATCTGCCGCGCCGCTGCCGCCTCAGGCACTGACTTCGGCACACCATGGGCCGAGAAGATCACGGGGCGGTCATCGGGGCAGTCTGCCAATTCCTCGACAAAAATCGCCCCTTTGGCGCGCAGATCGTCAACGACGAATTTGTTGTGGACGATCTCATGCCGCACATAGACCGGCGCACCCCATTTTTGCAGCGCAAGCTCTACGATCTTGATCGCCCGGTCCACGCCTGCACAGAACCCGCGCGGGGCAGCAAGATAAAGCGTCAGGGGGGGCATCGCATTCTCCGTTCCAGCTTGTGCTACAGGTAAGCCTAGGGGGCGGGCAGGTCCACCCCACCTGCCTTTCTTTTCGGTAAAAATATCCATAGGCCCCCGCGCAAAATTCGGGTTCAGTTTCGTGCTTGGGCTTGGCGGGCTGTGCAAACTCTGCCTACAAAGGAGGCAGGCCGACCTGCCGACGAGGATCACCCCATTGCCCAGACCAAAGGACACATGATGCCCGATACGATCCGCCTGACCGCCGCCCAAGCCTTGGTGCGCTATATCTCTGCCCAGAGAACCGAGGCAGGGGAACCGTTTATCGCGGGCTGTTGGGCGATTTTCGGGCATGGCAATGTGGCGGGTATGGGGGAGGCGTTGCACGGCGCGCAGGATGTGTTGCCCACCTATCGCGGCCATAATGAACAAACCATGGCCCATGCCGCCATTGCCTATGCCAAGCAATCGGGGCGGCGCCGTGCGATGGCGGTGACCACTTCGATCGGGCCTGGGGCGACAAATCTGGTCACGGCGGCGGCGCTTGCGCATGTCAACCGTTTGCCCGTTCTGTTGATCCCCGGAGATGTCTTTGCCCATCGTGGCCCTGACCCGGTGTTGCAGCAGATCGAGAATTTTGGCGACGGGACGGTTTCGGCCAATGACTGCTTCAAACCCGTCAGCCGATATTTTGACCGCATCACCCGACCGGAGCAATTGCTGACCGCCTTGCCGCGCGCTTTTCGAACCATGACAGACCCTGCCGATTGCGGGCCGGTAACGCTTGCCTTCTGTCAGGATGTGCAGGCCGAGAGTTATGACTACCCTGAAAGCTTCTTTGCGCCGCGCATCTGGCGCCAGCGCCGCGCGCAGCCGGACGCTGAGGAACTGGCCGACGTCATTGCCGCGCTGAAGGCTGCGCAAAACCCGGTGATTGTCGCAGGGGGGGGCGTGCATTATTCTGGTGCGGTTGCGGCGTTGCTGGCCTTTGCCGAAGCGCATAACATCCCTGTCACCGAAACGCAGGCGGGCAAATCCGCGCTGCCTTGGGATCATCCGCTCAACCTCGGGCCGATTGGCGTGACGGGGGGCACCCCCGCCAATACGGCTTGCGCCGAGGCGGATCTGGTGCTGGGAGTGGGTACGCGGTTTCAGGATTTCACGACGGGTTCGTGGGGGTTGTTCCGCAACCCGTCTCGCAAGATCATCAGCCTGAATGTCGCGGCCTATGATGCGATGAAACACGGGGCGATGCCGCTGTGTGCCGATGCCCGTGCGGGCTTGGAGGCGCTGCAGGCGGGCTTGGGCGCGCACCGTTTTGCGGGGCCGGATCAGAGGTTGAAGCCTGATTGGTTCGCGGCGGTGGACCCTCTGACCGATGCGCCCGCCGATGGCAACCAGCTGCCAACCGATATGCAGGTCGTGGGCGCGGTACAGCGCGCGGCCCATGCCGATACGGTGGTGATGTGCGCCGCAGGGACAATGCCGGGGGAGTTGCACAAGCTCTGGAAAGCCGGGCGGCCCGGTTCCTATCACATGGAATACGGGTTTTCCTGCATGGGATACGAGATTGCGGGGGCGATGGGCATCAAGATGGCAGATCCCGCGCGCGATGTGATCTGCTTTACCGGCGATGGCACCTATATGATGGCCAATTCCGAAATGGCCACGGCGGCAATGATGGGCATCAGCTTTACCGTCGTGGTGACCGACAATCGTGGCTTTGGCTGCATCAACCGCTTGCAAATGGCGACGGGTGGGGCAGAGTTCAACAACCTGCTGGCCCATGCACGGCATCAAACCCCCTCTGCCATCGATTTTGCCGCCCATGCGGCGGCGATGGGGGCCGTTTCGGTCAAGGTTGCGACTATCGCGGAACTGGAAACGGCGCTGGCGCGGCGGAGCGAGGTGACCGGCCCCTATGTGATCGTGATCGACACGGACCCTTACCCTTCTACCCCGCATGGCGGGACGTGGTGGGAAGTCGCTGTCCCAGAGGTCAGCCCGCGTGAAGCGGTAATCGAGGCCCATGCCGCCTATGCCCAAGACCGCAAAGTACAGCGCAGCGACTAGACACCGCCGCCCTAGAAAGGATGTTCCAAGATGCCCAACCTACTTCGCAAGCCTTTTGGCACCCATGGCAAGGTGCATGAGATCACACCGGAAAGCGCGGGTTGGCGTTACGTCGGGTTCTCGCTCTATCGCTTGCGGGCGGGGGAGAAGGCGGCGGAAGTGACTGGCGGGCGTGAGGTGATACTCGTGATGGTGGAAGGTCGTGCCAGCATTGTGGCGGCGGGGCAGGATTGGGGGGTGCTCGGGGAGAGGATGTCTGTATTTGACCGCACGCCACCGCATTGCCTCTATGTTCCCAATGGGCAGGATTGGACACTGACGGCAGAGACGGATTGCACTGTGGCTGTCTGTTCGGCCCCCGGTATCGGCGGCCATAGCGCGCGGCGGATCGGGCCGGAGGGCATTGCGCTGACAGAGCGCGGTAAGGGGACAAACACGCGCTACATCAACAATATCGCGATGGAAGCAGAGGACTACGCCGACAGCCTGCTGGTGACCGAAGTGTTCACCCCTGCGGGGCATTGGTCCTCTTACCCGAGTCACCGTCATGATGAGGATGACTACCCGCGCATCACCTATCTGGAGGAAACCTATTACCACAGGATCAATCCCGGAAACGGGTTTGGCATCCAGCGGGTCTATACCGAGGATAACAGCCTGAACGAGACGATGGCCGTGGCGGATGGTGATGTGGTGCTGGTGCCACGCGGTCACCACCCCTGCGGCGCGCCTTACGGGTTCGAGATGTATTACCTCAATGTCATGGCCGGGCCTTTGCGCAAGTGGCGCTTTCAGGCCGATCCGGCGGTGGAATGGATCATGCAGCGCGACGCCTGAGATCGGGTTACGGGGGCAGGGGGTGCTCCCGCCCGTCTTCGCGGCCTTCGGCCTCTCATCCCGTTGGGCCGGGCGCCGCCTGTGGCGGCGCGGGTGGCCTTCGGGCAGGGCGGTGTAGATGAATTTTGGCCAGCGCGTGGAAGCTACCGCTAAAACCCGATAACCCCTGCGGTGATCAGGCCGAGCCCCACATAGCGGGTGGTTTTCGCGATACCGACCAAAAGCAGGAACAACCACAAAGGCGTGCGCATCACCCCGGCCACCACGGTCATCACATCGCCGACGGGCAGCCAGCTGACCAAAAGGACCCAGACGCCCCAACGCTGAAACCATACCTCAGCCTTTGCCATCTGGGCGGGCGAGGCAGGAAACCAGCTTTTGCTTTCAAACCGCGAGATATAGCGCCCCAGCACATAATTCACGACAGCGCCCAGCGTATTGCCAAGGCTGGCCACAGCAACCAGCCAGACAAGCGGAACCTGCCCCGCGACCTGAAAGCCCACAAACACCACTTCGGATTGGAACGGCACGATGGTCGCTGCAACAAAAGCGGCCGCAAACATAGCAAGCAGGGAAGACAGTATCACCATGCGCCGCGCTTGCCTGAAATCTGCACCAAGGGCAAATGGTTCGTGATCGCCCATCACTCGGCACAGAAAGAAAAAGAGGGGGACTTGCCCCCTCTTTCAGCCATACCCGCATCATCGCCGCGTCCCCAGCGGACGACCTTATCGGGATAGACTCATTTGACTTCTTCGATTTCCTCGGCGTCATCCCGATCGAAGCGTGGCTCGCGTGGGGGGCGGCCGATTACATCGCGCAGCTCGTCAAGCTCGATGAAATTGTCAGCCTGACGGCGCAATTCATCGGCAATCATGGGCGGTTGGCTACGGATGGTCGAAACCACCGAAACACGAACGCCCTGACGTTGCAGGCTTTCGATCAGGGGCCGGAAATCACCGTCGCCGGAAAAGATCACAGCGTGATCGATCCGGGGTGCCAGCTCCATCGCGTCAACTGTCAACTCGATGTCCATATTGCCTTTGACTTTGCGGCGTCCTTGGCTGTCCGTGTATTCCTTGGCGGCTTTTGTCACCATGGAATAGCCATTGTAATGCAGCCAATCGACCAGCGGACGAATGGGCGAATAATCGTCATTCTCCAGCAAAGCGGTGTAGTAAAACGCGCGCAGCAACTTGCCGCGACGCATGAACTCGTGACGGAGCAACTTGTAATCAATGTCGAACCCGAGCGATTTTGCAGCTGCGTATAGGTTAGAACCATCGATAAATAGGGCGAGACGTTCGTCCTTGTAAAACATTATATTTCCCCTCAAAAAGTATCGCAGACAACATTTTTCGCGAGTGGTAATGAAATTCGAATATGTATGTCTACGAATGTTCCTAGTATGGTTTGATTGGTTGAGAGTTCAAGCTGATCTATACGAAAGTGTAAGGGGGAAAAGCCCATTAGAACACTCATTTTGGTTGCAATGGGCGCAAACCTGCCGCGCGACCTAGGGTCAAGTCAGCAATCCCCCGCCGAGACCCTGCGCCTTGCGATGACAGACCTAGTTGCTTCGGGACTGACGCTGGCCGCTTGTAGCCGGTTCTATGCCACGCCTTGTTTTCCTGCCGGAGCGGGACCGGATTATGTCAACGGAGCGGCTGCTTTTGAAAACCCGCAGGGCCTTGCACCTGCCGAGGTTCTGGCCTTGTTGCACAGGATCGAGGCGATGCATGGTCGTCAGCGTAGCACGCGCTGGGCGGGGCGTGTGCTCGATCTGGACTTGCTGGCCATGGGGCCAGAGGTATTGCCGGATCGGAAAACCTATCTCTATTGGCGCGACTTGCCCCCCGCTGCGCAAGCACAGGCCACGCCCCCGGAGTTGATCCTGCCACACCCGCGACTTGCCGATCGCGCTTTCGTCCTGGTGCCGTTGGCCGAAGTCGCAGCCGATTGGTGTCATCCGGTGACAGGGCAAACCGTGGCCCAGATGCGCGATGCATTACCTGTATCCGATCTGGAAGCCGTACGCCCGCAGCCTGGGTGAGACCGCCCTTTGGCGCGGATCGGCCCGGCGCGATTCGTGGCATTCTCCCGATAATTCTGCCAAATCACGGCAAATTGTCGCGTCTTGGGGGCAATCCGTCGGGATAAGGTGCTTGTCAAGGGTTTTGCCAAGCCTTACATAGGCCGTTCCTAACCTCAAATCTGAAAGGGTGTCTCTATGGCCCGCGTCACGGTTGAAGATTGCGTCGACAAAGTACCGAACCGGTTTGAGCTGGTAATGCTTGCCGCCCATCGCGCGCGTGAGATCCAGTCCGGATCCCCGCTGACGGTGGACCGCGACAACGACAAGAACCCTGTCGTTTCCTTGCGCGAAATTGCCGATGAAACACAACTGGCCGACAATCTGCGCGAGCGGATGATCGAAAGCCATCAGACCCAGATCGAGGTCGATGAGCCTGAAGACGACCAGATGGCGCTGCTTATGGGCGGCGAGATGGATCGTCCGGCCACCGACGACATGTCGGAAGAGCGTTTGCTGCGCGCATTGATGGAAGCCCAAGGCGCCAACTGAGGCGCCTTGTTACTGGCGAAACCGCCGAAATAGGATGTGGCGAGGATGATCGACGTCGAAGACTTGGTCGCCCTTGTCCACAACTACAATCCCCGTACAAATGCCGATCTGATCCGTAAGGCCTATGCCTATGGTATGCGTGTCCATGAAGGGCAGTTCCGCCATTCGGGCGAGCCATATTTTTCTCATCCGGTCGCTGTTGCTGCAATCCTGACCGAACAGCGGCTGGATGATGCCACCATCATTACCGCCTTGCTGCATGATACGATCGAAGACACCAAAGCCACTTACGCCGAAGTGTCCGAGCAGTTTGGCGAAGAGGTGGCGGAACTGGTCGATGGCGTCACCAAGCTGACAAACCTGCAACTCTCCTCGGCCGAGTCGAAGCAGGCCGAGAATTTCCGCAAACTGTTCATGGCAATGTCCAAGGATTTGCGGGTGATTCTAGTCAAGCTGGCCGACCGTCTGCACAACATGCGCACGATCAAATCCATGCGCCCGGAAAAGCAGGGCCAGAAGGCGCGCGAGACGATGGAAATCTATGCGCCGCTGGCAGGCCGCATGGGGATGCAATGGATGCGGGAGGAGCTGGAAGATTTGTCTTTTCGCGTGCTCAACCCCGATGCGCGCAACTCCATCATCCGCCGCTTTATCACTCTGCAGCGTGAAGCGGGGGATGTGGTTTACAAAATCACCGCCGATATCCGGACCGAACTCGACAAGGCCGATATTGATGCCGATGTCTACGGGCGCGCGAAAAAGCCGTTCTCGGTCTGGCGTAAGATGCAGGAAAAAGACCTGTCTTTTTCCCGCCTGTCCGACATTTACGGTTTTCGCATCATCACGCGAAGCGAGGCCGATTGTTACCGCGCGCTGGGCGTTATTCACCAGCGCTGGCGTGCGGTGCCGGGGCGGTTCAAGGACTATATCAGCCAGCCGAAGAACAACGGCTATCGTTCCATCCACACGACGGTCTCGGGCCGCGATGGCAAGCGAGTAGAGGTGCAGATCCGCACCCGTCAGATGCACGAAGTTGCCGAAGCAGGCGTTGCGGCGCATTGGTCCTACCGCGAAGGCGTCCGCGCGAATAACCCCTTTGCTGTTGATCCGGCGAAATGGGTGGCTCGTCTGACCGAGAATATGGACGAGGATGACCACGACGATTTCCTCGAGAACGTCAAGCTAGAGATGTATACCGATCAGGTGTTCTGCTTCACGCCCAAAGGCGATGTGGTGCAGCTTCCGCGTGGGGCAACACCGCTGGATTATGCCTATTCCATCCATACCCGTATCGGCAATTCCACCGTTTCGGCAAAGGTCGATGGCATCCGAGTGCCGCTCTGGACGCGTTTGAAGAACGGTCAATCGGTTGAGATCATCACTGCAGAAGGTCAGCGCCCGCAGGCAAGCTGGATCGAGATTGTCACGACAGGCCGTGCCAAGGCTGCCATTCGTCGCTCTCTTCGCGAAGAGGATCGGGGCCGTTTCGTCAAACTTGGCCGCGAGCTTGCCCGCGCCGCTTTCGACCATGTCGGGCGCAAAGCCACGGATAAAGCCTTGCGCACCGCCGCGCGGATGCTGGGGTTGGGCGATGAGATTGACCTTCTTGCCCGCCTCGGCTCTGCCGAACTGACGGCGCGGCGCGTGCTTGAAACGCTTTATCCTGAACTCACACAGGCCTCGGGTGACGAGGTGGACGCCCGCCGCCCGGTCATGGGGCTTGGCGCGGACCAGACCTTCAAGCGCGCCGATTGCTGCCAGCCGGTACCGGGGGAACGTATCGTCGGGATCACTTATCGCGGCCAAGGGGTTGTGGTGCATGCCATTGATTGCCCCGCACTGGAAGAGTTGGAGGACCAGCCGGAGCGTTGGGTCGATCTGAACTGGCACACCGGTCGTCATGCCGCGGTCAACACCGTTGGTCTCGATCTGACAATCTCCAATGACGCGGGCGTTCTGGGCCGCATCTGCACCTTGATCGGAGAGCAGAAGGCCAATATCTCTGACCTCCAATTCGTTGATCGCAAGCCGGATTTTTACCGTTTGCTGGTTGACGTTGACCTGCGGGACGTAGAGCATCTGCACATGATCATGACAGCACTCGAAGCCGAAACCGACGTGGCCGAAGTCAGTCGTCGCCGTGATATCCGGCGCAAGCCCTGATCGCATAAAGGAAATCTCGGGGCATGGTATTCAAGCGGAGGAACAAGAGGTCTTGGGGGCGCGTGGCGGCCGAGGCTTTTTGGCCACGCGGCGGCTGGGGGCGTGCGGCCCATTACATGAAGCATCGTCTGCGCCGTTTGCCGGACGCCCCGCATCGCATAGCGCGCGGCATTTTCGCGGGTGTGTTCATTTCATTCTCACCCCTGTTCGGATTGCATTTCGCGGCTGCTGCCGGTCTGGCCTGGATCATGCGCGGTAATATCCTTGCTTCACTGATGGCAACCTTTGTCGGCAACCCGATCACTTTCCCATTCATTGCAGCCTTCGGGGTGGAGCTTGGGAATTGGATGCTGGGCCATCCCGGTGTTATGTCTCCGCTTGAGATATTTTCGGATTTCGGGCAAGCGGGCGCAGAATTCTGGCGAAATATCACGTCGTTGTTTACGGATGATGTCGCGCATTGGGACCGTTTGCACCGCTTCTTCCTGCGGGTTTATCTGCCCTATCTGGTGGGGGGCATATTGCCGGGGCTGGTGGGGGGCATCGCTGGTTATTACATCAGCCTTCCGGTGATCCTTGCCTACCAGAACCGCCGCAAGAAAAAGCTGCGGGATCGTTTGGCCAAGCGTTTGGCGGCGCTGGAGGCAGACCAAGGCAATACCGTTGAAGCGGGTAACCAGAAGGTGGCTCCTGAAACAGAGGCCGGGGGCATCTCAAGGGATGACGGCACAGGAAACAAGGGCTAGTCTGGCGCGCAATGGCCCTCTGGGGCGGTGACAGGACTATTAGAAGGACAAAGGCATGAAACCCTTGGGGCGGCTTCGGCTTGGCATCAATATCGACCATGTGGCGACCATCCGTAACGCACGCGGCGGCGCGCTGCCGGACCCCCTGCGCGCGGCTTTGTTGGCGGAAGCGGCGGGGGCCGATGGTATCACCGCCCATCTGCGCGAAGATCGTCGCCATATCCGCGATGCCGATATCGAAGCCTTGATGGCTGGTTTGTCCGTGCCGTTGAATTTCGAATGTGCTGCGACCGCCGAAATGCAGGCAATCGCGCTGCGTCACAAACCCCATGCGGTGTGTCTTGTGCCCGAAAAGCGGGAGGAGCGCACGACAGAAGGCGGGCTGGATGTGGCGGCGGACGAAAATCGTCTTGCGCAATTCGTCGCCCCTCTGCGCGATGCAGGTTGCCGCGTGTCGATGTTCATCGGGCATGAGCCGCGCCAGATCGAGGCTTCAGCCAAGATCGGTGCGGCGGTGGTGGAGCTTCACACAGGGCGGTATTGCGATCTGACGGCCGAGGGTCATTTGGACGCCGCAGCGCAGGAGTTGGAGGCACTGCGCCTTGGGGCCATTCATGCCCATTCGCTCGGGCTAGAAGTGCATATGGGCCACGGGCTGGATTATGAAACCGCCGCCGAAGTCTCGGCCTTTCCCGAGGTGATGGAGTTGAACATCGGTCATTTCCTGATCGGTGAGGCAGTCTTTCGCGGGCTGGGGCCCGCGATCGAGGAAATGCGCCGCCGGATGGATGTGGCGCGGGCTGGGATGGTTTAGGGATGCGGCTGCATTTTTTAGCCCGAACTGTCGGCGCCACATGATCCTTGGCATCGGTTCCGATCTCGCGAATATAGAGCGGATAGAGGCGACGCTTGCCCGTTTTGGCGACCGTTTTCGCAATCGGGTTTTTACCGAGCGTGAGCAACGCAAGGCCGAAAGCCGCCCTCGGTTAATCGCAGCCACTTATGCCAAGCGCTGGGCTGCGAAAGAGGCTTGTTCGAAAGCCTTGGGGACGGGGTTGCGGATGGGGATTTCCTGGCGCGATATGGCAGTTAGCAATCTGCGCAGCGGTCAGCCCCAGATGCAGGTGTCCGGCTGGGCCGCCGAGCGTCTGGCTGCCATGACCCCGCCGGGGCATGAGGCAGTCATCCACGTTACATTGACCGACGATCATCCTTGGGCGCAGGCCTTTGTGGTGATCGAGGCTCGTCCCATCAATGCCTCATCCGCGCCAGCATCCGCTTGACTCCCCGCGCCCTCCCGCGCATGTAACGCCGCATAGCAGTAAAAGGCAGAAAACATGGCCAAAAACGAAAAATCCGAAGGCGGTATCGTCGAGACGATCAAGACGATTGTGTATGCGTTGCTGATCGCGGGCATCTTTCGGACGCTCTTCTTTCAACCCTTCTGGATTCCGTCAGGGTCAATGAAAGACACGCTGCTGATTGGCGATTTTCTGTTCGTCAACAAGATGGCTTATGGCTATTCACAACATTCCTGCCCGTTTTCCATGTGCCCCTTTTCGGGCCGCCTGCTGTTTTCCGAGCCGGAGCGGGGTGATGTCGTCGTCTTCCGTCATCCGGTCAACGGCTCCGATTTCATCAAACGGCTGATCGGCGTGCCCGGTGACACGGTGCAGCTGCGCGATGGAAAGATCATTCTGAACGGGACCGAGGTGCCGCAGGTCGCTGACGGACAGTTTGAAGAAACGTATGAACGTCAGGGCCCTATGGGCCATTTGCCGCGCTGCGAAAACTCAGCCGGGGCGGTGGGCGTTGGCGCAAGCTGCACCAAGTCACGTTTTACCGAGACCCTTCCGGGCGGGCGGAGCTATGACGTATTGAATATCGACACCAACGGGTTTGCCGACAATACGGATGTGTTTACCGTACCGGCGGGCCACTATTTCTTCATGGGCGACAACCGCGACAACTCTCAGGATAGCCGCTATGGTCAAGCCGTTGGCGGTGTTGGTTTTGTACCTGCCGATAACCTGATCGGGCGTGCTGATCGGATCATGTTCTCTTCTGCGGGAAGCTCCCTGTTCTATTTCTGGACCTGGCGTTCTGATCGCTTTTTCAAAGCGGTGGACTAGGCCGATGCCGGTAACAGCCGCATGACCCAAGACCAGAGCCTTTTCAGATCATTCCTTGATATGAACGGCACAGCCTCGCGCAAGCGGGGCTGGTTGGTTTTTGGTGCGGTGCTTCTTGGCTTGGCAATCGTTATCCTCGTATCCGAAGCCGAGCCGGAGTTGCGGCGCTGGTTGATGCCGTTGCTTGGCCCGCTTGTCGCCGTGCAGGCCATCACGAACGTGCAGCGCCTGCATGATGCGGGGCGGTCGGGCTATTGGGCGCTTTTGGCACAGATTCCGCTTTTGGGGCTGGTTGTCGCGGTGGTCATCAACACATTGCGACCCAGACCCGGTGTTTTCGAACGTCCCGGCCACGTTTGGGCGCAAGGGCTTGGCTACCTGGCGCTTTGCGCTTTTGCTGCGCTGGCCATCGCGCGCGCCGTTGTCGGCGTGTACTGGATTCCCAGCGGTAGTATGAAGCCCACCTTTCTGGTGGGGGATTATCTTCTGGTGCCACAGGTTTCGGCCCAAACGGTGCAGCGTGGTGATATTCTGGTGTTTCGTCATCCGGTCAACGGGTCCGATTTCATCAAGCGTTTGATCGGTTTGCCGGGCGATATCGTACAAATGTCGGGCGGCAAACTTATCCTGAATGGCGTTGAGGTGCCGCAGGTGGAGGAGGGCGTTTTCACCGAGCCCTACGGGCCGCAAGGCTCCACTCGCCATGTCCCCCGCTGCCGGAATGACAGGCTGGCTGTCGGCGATCCCTGTCTCAAGGCCATGTTGCGGGAGACGCTGCCGGATGGGCCCAGCTATGCTGTGCTGGATATCGTGCCAGATGCGCAGGCCGATAATACCGAAATCTTCACTGTTCCGCCGGGAGACATCTTCTATCTGGGTGACAATCGCGACAATTCCTTCGACAGCCGCTTCCCGCAAAGCGTGGGTGGCGTAGGCTTTGCCCCGATGGAAAATGTGATAGGTCGCGTGTCGCGGATCGTATTTTCGTCGGCGGGAGAATCGCTGCTGGACATATCCAATTGGCGTGCGGGTCGCTACTGGAAGGCCGTCGAATGAAACTCTCTGCTGATCTCCGCGCGTTTGAAGCACGCTTGGGCCATCGCTTCCGCGACCCTGAATTGCTTGTCCAATCGGTAACGCATGGGTCGATTTCCTCTACCACCCGGCCCGATAACCAGCGGTTGGAGTTTTTGGGCGACCGTGTGCTGGGCCTTGTGATGGCAGAGGCGCTGCTGACTGCCGATGCCGCGGCAGCCGAAGGCCAGCTTGCGCCACGGTTCAACGCAATGGTCCGCAAAGAAACCTGTGCCGATGTCGCGCGGGATCTTGGTTTGGGCGACGTGCTGAAGCTGGGCCGCTCGGAGATGATGTCGGGCGGACGGCGCAAAGAAGCGTTGCTTGGCGACGCGCTGGAAGCCGTGATCGCTGCGGTTTACCTTGATGGAGGGTTTGACGCGGCCCGCAGCCTGATCACGCGGCTTTGGTCCAAGCGGATTGCCACGGTCAAGGAAGATGCCCGCGACCCGAAAACCGCCCTTCAGGAATGGGCGCAGGCGCGGTCGATGTCGCCGCCGCGCTATTCTGAAAAAGCCCGCTCCGGTCCGGATCATCAGCCTATATTTACGGTTGAGGTTCGGCTGGACAATGACGAACATGAAACGGCAGCCGCCGGAACGAAACGCGCCGCCGAACAGGCCGCAGCCCGCGCCCTTTTGGCCCGGATGGAGCAAGAGACATGACTGACGAAACCAATCCCATTGGCCCCGGCACCACGAATGAAACCGGGCCTGTTGGCGGCGATGGTGAAACCCGCGCGGGCTTTGTCGCCCTGATCGGGGAACCGAACGCCGGGAAATCGACGCTTCTGAACCGCATGGTCGGCTCCAAAGTGTCGATTGTGACGCATAAGGTGCAGACCACTCGCGCCCGCATTCGCGGTATTGCGATGGAAGGCCGCGCGCAGATCGTGTTTGTCGACACCCCCGGCCTGTTCCGGCCGCGCCGCCGGTTGGACCGCGCAATGGTCGCCGCCGCTTGGGGCGGGGCGGCGGATGCCGATTTGATCGTGTTGCTGGTCGAGGCGCATCGCGGGCTGACCGAAGGCACTGCCGCCATCATCGACTCTATGCGCGACCGGATTCCACAGGGGCAGAAAGTGGCGCTGGCCATCAACAAGATCGACCGGGTGAAGGCCGAGGTCTTGCTGGGCCTGTCACAAAAGCTGAACGAGGCCTTTCCCTTTGCCGAAACCTTCATGATTTCGGCTGAAAAGGGCTATGGCGTCGACAAGCTGCGCGAGTGGCTGGCGGGGGAGTTGCCGACCGGCCCGTGGTTCTATCCCGAAGATCAGATTGCCGATTTGCCAATGCGCATGATCGCCGCCGAAGTGACGCGCGAAAAGTTGACGCTGCGCTTACATGAAGAGCTGCCCTACCAGCTGACAGTTGAAACCGAAAAATGGGAGGACCGCAAAGATGGCTCCACCCGTATTGACCAGATCGTCTATGTTGCGCGGGATGGGCATAAGGGCATCGTGCTGGGGAATAAGGGCGAGACGATAAAAGCTGTGGGGCAAGCCGCGCGGGTCGATCTGATCGAGTTTCTGGGCCGGCCCGTGCATTTGTTCTTGCAGGTGAAGGTGCGACCGAACTGGCTGGAAGAGCCGGAGCGCTATTCCGAAATGGGGCTGGAATTTAAGGACGGCAATTAAGCCTGCCTCGGCTTTTCGAGGAAAGTCTGATTTTTCTTCGAAAAATTGCCTTCGGCGGGGATATTTGGAACCAGATGAAAGCCGGAGCGATGACGACAAGGGTGACTGCGGAGTTCTGGGTACGGGCCTATTTGCGCCGTTTGGAACTGGTGGGGATACCTGCCTTTGTGACATGTCGCGGCGATCCGACAGC
>JBFHGI010000009.1:0-16351 GCA_041583175.1 Pseudorhodobacter sp.
GCAACCCTCGCGCCCGCTTTGGAGAACATCGCATCCGCGCGCCGCTGGTCGCCATAGCTGGCCAGCGCCGCACCAAGCTGTGCCTGTGCAATCGGCGTGGCAAAGGCATCGGCCTTTACATCGGCATAATAGCGCAAGTCACCAATCGCTGCGGCCCCTTCCCGCGCCAGAACCATCAACGCATAGGCAAGGTCTTCGCCGCCGCTATCGAAATCGGCGGTATAGTTCACCCGATTGCGCAGGTTATCCAGTGCCGAGCGGAAGGCGAGGTCCGGTACCGCGTAACCCTGCGCCCGCGCGCGGCTCAGGAAATCGGTGACGTAGGCATCTAGCCATGCATCGCCCTGCTGCGGCCCCCAAAGGCCGAAACCACCTTCCGAAGATTGGTTCGTCAACACCTCTGAAACCGCTTGGCTGATGCGGGTGCTGATGTTGTCGGCACCTTTCAACTGCATCGCCTGCGCCACTTGATCAAAGTAAATCAACGGCAAGGCCCGCGATGTGATCTGTTCGGTGCAGCCATAAGGATAACGGTCAAGCGCCGCCAACAGGCCGGGCGCATCCAGCCGCGCTATTGGCCCCACTGCCATGGTCGCAAGGCCCGAACCCGGTGCAAAACCATCAAACGCAGCCTCATCCAGCGTAAAGGTCGCCCCTGCTGCTAGGTCAAGCCGTGTGGTGCGCGCCACCTCCGGATCATTGCGCTGCACGGGAAGCATCAACACCTTGGTCAGTTGCTTGCCATCCGGTGTGGTCAGGGCGACGGTCAGGCTGTGTAACCCTTCCTCCCCCGCCACAATCGGCACCGAGAATTCAGCTTTCCCGCCTTCGGCCAGATCAAAGCCCGAGGGCACGTCGCCCCAGACGATCCCGTCTGCCGATACATCCAGCCCCATGCGGCCGGCAGGCCCTTTGGCGTGAACAATCTCCAGCAGCATGCGGCTTTCATCACCCGGCGCCATGAAACGCGGCACCGAGGCCGTGACCACAACCGGATCACGCACCAGCACATCCGCTTCGGCCTGCCCGACCCCGCGCTTGGACCACACAACCGCCATCACGCGAACAGTCCCGTTAAAAGACGGCATATCGAATGTCGCGCGGGCATAGCCATCTGCCCCTACGGTCACAGGCCCGGTGAAATAGGCCACCAATTCCTCTGTCGGTGGCGGGGCCTCCAGCCGCGCTTGGGCCGCGCTGTCACCGCCAGAGCGGACAACCCCCGGCGCGCCATTCAGCCCGTCAATCAAACGACCATAGATATCGCGGATGCCCACGCCCAGTTTGCGCTGGCCAAAGTAATGGCCCTTGGGATCGGGGGAGGCAAAGGAGGTCAGGTTCAAAATCCCCACATCCACCGCAGCGATCGTGGCATAAGCGGTTTCGCCCGCCGCTACCCCGTCCACCTTAACCGCAACCTCCATCGGGCCGCGCGGGGCGACCTCTGCCGCGACTTCCACGACAGCACCCAGCGCTTTGTCACCGGGGTCAATGCTGGCATGGGCAAGGCCCAGCGCGCGGGCAGGGTTGCGCCCTACGGCCACATCCATCGGCCGCAGAACCGACGCGGTGACGTAAACCCCCGCGCCCCATTCTGCTGTAACTTCCAGCGGAATGGTGTTTTCACCCTCTGTCACCTCGACCATTTTCATGGTCACAAGACGATTGGACAAGACCGACACCAGCGCCGTGCCTGCCGCCCGCGGCACAATGCGCAACTGCGCCACATCGCCCGGCTTATAGGCAGCCTTGTCCAGCGAAAGCTCCAGCGTATCCGGTGTGCTGGTTACATCTGCCGGCGCATACCAGCCCGCATAGAAGCGGGTGGAGGATGAGGCACTACCACCGCCCGCCTGCTCTACCACCAACTCATATTGGCCCCAAGACACCGCGCCCGAAATCTCGATCGCGTCCGTCCCGAGCTGCGCCTCGCCATCGGCCACACGCTCACGGTTGGTGACAGGTTCCCAATACCAGTTTCCGTATTCCTGATACCATTGATACCGAGTCTCGATGCGCGAAAGCTCCCATTTCACGGCCATCGGCACGGCAGTTTCATCGGGGCCAACGGCCAGCACGGAAAAGCGCGCATCGCTGCCTTCGCTTACCACATCGTCAAACAACGGTTTGATACCGATCATCGCAGCAGCAGGTTGCAAGGCGCGGGTCACGCGGCGCTCCACCGGACGGCCGGAGCCTTCGGCAACCCGTGTCACAACCACCATTTCCAACGGCCGCGCCGGATCTTGCGCCTCGGGCATCGACAGCGCAAATTCCGCCCGCCCGGCATCATCCGTCACCTTGCCGCCAAAGCCTTCAATGCGGGTGCGGAAAGGTTCATCTTCGCGCCCGAACTGATAGCCAGGGAATTTCGCCAGCCCTTTCGCCGAGCGCAGGATGACATCCCCTTCGATCGCCAGGTCAGAACCGGGCGCCCCAAAGAGATACTTCGCCTCCACCACCAGTTCCGGCGCATCGCCAAGCCGCACCGGGCTTTCCGGCAGGGTCAGGGTGAAATCGATACGTTCCGGCAAGAAATCCTCGACCAGAAAATTCTTGGTCGCCAAAGGCGCCGCGTCCAGATCGGCAAGAAGCTCCAGTCGCCACTGCCCGCGCGGGGCAGAGCCGCCGATGGGCAAGGCAAACACATGGCCGCCAGCCCCCGTGTCGGCGGCCAGCGCACGGCTGTATTCCACCCCGTCAGGGCGCTTTACAATCGCAGTCAGCGGCAAACCTTCGATAGCGCTTGCATCCGCATCCCGCGTCAAAGCGGTTGCGTAAACAGTTTCCCCAGCCCGATACGCGCCGCGATCCGTGGTCACGAACACATCAATCGGCGGGGCGGGCTCTCTCCCTTCCACGCCACGATCCGACAGGTCAAATTCGGGGTCGGTCAGGGACAAGAAGGCCATATCCTCCGCACCTTCTTTGGCAACGACCATTGCCGGTGCCAGCCCACCAGTGCCGCGCGTCAGCGCTGCCGGAAAGACTGCATAGCCTTCGTTATCCGTCGTTGCCGAACCCAGAATCTCGTTGCTGCGGCTTAACAGCTCTACCGCGACACCCGGCTTGGCCCCGGCAGTGCCAAGGCTGCGGACAACCACATGCAACCCGTCAATCCCGCTCAGGCTGCTTAGCCCCAGATCGGACACGACAAACCACTGCCACGCGGGGGCAACCTCATCGCCGCCTTTACCCGGGATCTGCGCCCGCAGCGCGAATATCCCCGCGCCCTGGCTTGCTAGCGCCTCTGCCATCGGCAGGCGCGTGACCATATCGCGGTTCACCTCCACCGCGAGATCGGCCTCACCCTTCCAGATCTCCGCGCCAACGCCGCGCGCAAAATCATCTTCCTGCCAATAGGACATCGGTTCGCCGAAATACCCGCCTTGGATCGCGCGCAGAATGTTGCGATCCGTCACGCGGAACAGCGTCAAATCCACTTTGGCCGTGTTGACGGATTCCAAAGGCAGCGCCGCCCCATCGCCCAGTTTCGGCAAAACATAGGCCCGCCCCGGAAACCGGACGGAAGGAGACCGGTCGCGCACATAGGCGGTTATCGTCACCGGTTTTACCGTCACCTGACCGTCGTCTGCCGGAATCCCCGCGCGGAACGTCAACGCATGGCGCGCGCCATGCTCGACCCCCTCGACACAAAGAAGCTCATCACCCGCCCGCACCACAGTCAGACCGGGCGCATCCATTTGAACGAATTTCTCGAAATCCACGCCGGTCTTGGCCAGCGTGTCGGAAAACTGCGCACAAATCCGGGGGCGTGCACTGTCGGCCTGCACATCATGCTCGGTTATCCGGAAGCCGTATTTGGCAATCGCCGCATCCAGCGCGATTTCCGTATCGTCCCGGCGCTGCACCTCTTGCGCCAAGCGCAAGGCAGGCACCATATCGCGACCCCGCCGACGCGCCTCCAGCATTTCCGCCATATCGACCAGCAGCGTGTGCCGCATCCCCGGATTATCGGTCCGCAGATAGCTGTTGATCGTCGCATGGAATGCCCGCGTTTCCAGCTCTGACCGCGCATTGGGGTCACGGCTGGCAGCGGCCAGCAACAACCGCGCATAGTCCGCCCAATCGGGTGCGGAATCGGTGATATTCAGCGCAGCCCCCACAAAGGCGCTGGCCCGTGACATAGCACCTTTGGATTCTTCTGCCGCTGCCGCCGCCAGATGCTCCTGCGCCGTCCAAGGACCTGTCAGATGGCGTGCCGCCAAGCCTGCGGCCAATGCCTTGGCCCCCGACAAATCGGCAGAGCGCAGGAACGAAAGCTCCTCAGCGCGCTGTGCCGCCATCGCGGCAACCCCAGGAGCGGCCTTGATGACATAGGCCGAAAACGCGCCCGCATAATCCGCAGGCGCTCCCGGATTGGCCTTCAGAAAGCAAGATCCATTGCGTGAATTGAAGGTAAATGCAGTGCAGGAGTCGTTACTGGCACAGGCTTTCTGGCAGGCTTCCAACACGGTGTCGAACATCGACGCAATGTCCCCGCCCGGCAGGTCCGAATCCCGCGACATCACAAACCGCTTTTCCGGCACCAGATCCTGCGCCATCCCCGGCGCGGCAAACCCCAATACGGCGGCCAGAACAGCCCCAATCCCCAAGCGCTTGAAATATGTCATTTAAAAATTCCTCCAACCACTGCCCAATCAGCTGATCCGATAAGCGGCACGCCCCTTCGCCAAAACGCGAAGGCCAGCAATGACCCGATCAGCTTGGCATGCGCCCCCCGTTGAACGCAAGCATTCTACTCGGTTTTCTCATCACATTAACCAACGCTTCACCCTGTTCCGCCAATGTCGCCATAGGTCGGGGGCAGAACGCCTCGCGCGGCGATAGGATAGAAGTGACGATGGTTGGCGCAACGATGGATATTGTGGACAGATTGGCTCATGAACGGCGCAAAAGGCTGGCCGCCGAACGCTTGCTCGAACAAAAGCAGCGCGAACTTTATGCAGCGAATGAAAAACTGGCCCTGCATGCCCGCGCACTGTCCGATCAGATCGTTGAACAGCGGCACGCCACCAAAGCCGCCTTGCATGAGGCGCAATCCCTAAAGGGCCAGAACTCCCGCTTTCTGGCGGATCTGGACGCAGCCCATACCAGCGCGGTCATGGCAGAACGCCGGCTGCGCGATTCGGTAAATGCACTTCATGATGGTTTTGCGGTCTTCAGCCCCGATCACCGCCTTCTGGTCGCCAACCGTGCCTATCTTGCCCCCTATATGGAATACAACGTCGGCCCCGGCACTCCCTATTCCGAAATCCTCAAACTATCGGCAGAAGAAGGTATGATCGACCTAGGCTCGGAATCACCGGATGACTGGGTCGCCAGAATGCTTGCCCGATGGGAAGGCGACCCGATTGAGACTGAAGTCGTGCAAGCCACCTCCGGTCAATGGCTCCGCCTCGTCGATCGACGCGCCCGTGATGGCGATATGGTTTGCCTCGCCCTGAACATCACCGAACAAATGCGCATCTGGGCCGCGTTAGAGGCTATTCCCGATGGCTTCGTCCTGTTTGACCGCAATGAACGCCTGTTGACCTGCAATCAGCGCTATCGGGAACTCTATCCTGAAAGCGCGGAAATCATACGCCCCGGCACCAGCTATGAGGATATCTTGCGCGCCGGTCTGGACAAAGGCGCCTATGTCGACGCGATAGGCCGTGAAGAGGCGTGGCTGGAAGAGCGCCTCTGCGACCCGCTCGCGGGCCCCCTGGTGCGCGAACAGGAACTCGCCGGCGGCCGATGGTTGCGCGTGCTGGAACAACCCACTCCCGATGGGGGGCGTGTCGGCCTGCGGGTGGATATCACCCAGCAAAAGGCACAACAAGCCGCCTTGGATGAGGCGCGCAAAGCCGCCGAGGCCGCCAACCGCGCTAAATCCGCCTTCCTAGCGAACATGAGCCATGAAATCCGCACTCCGATGAACGGTGTTGTCGGCATGGCTGAACTTTTGTGCGATACGGGCCTGACCGAAGAGCAGCGCCTCTTTGCCGAAACCATCCGCTCCTCGGGTGAGGCATTGCTGGTGATCATCAACGACATACTTGATTACTCGAAGATCGAGGCTGAACGGCTGACGCTGGTGCCGGAACCCTTTGATCTGGAACGCCTGATCCATGAGGTTGCCATGCTGTTGCAACCCCGCGCCCGCGCCCATGGTATCGATCTGATGATCGATTATGACATGTTCCTGCCGACCCGCTTCATTGGCGATGCCGGTCGACTGCGTCAGGTTCTTACCAATCTGGTCGGAAACGCCGTCAAGTTCACTGAAAAAGGGCATGTTCTCATCCGCATTGTCGGCATCGAAACCGAGCCCGGCAGTCAGCAGCTCCACATCTCGGTTGAAGACACCGGCATCGGCATCCCGCCGGATCAACTGGAGCATATATTCGGCGAGTTCAACCAGGTGGACTCTGCCGCCAATCGTAAATTCGAAGGAACCGGCCTTGGTCTGGCAATCACCAGGCGCCTGATTGAACGCATGGACGGCAGCGTTTGGGTCGATAGTGACTATGGCAAAGGCTCCTGTTTCGGCTTTCGCCTGACCCTTCCAGTTGCCGAGGATCAAACCACAATACCCGTTCCCGTCAGCCTCAAACGCGCCATCATTGTCGATGATCAATTCATCAACCGCACCATTCTGGAACGCCAGCTCACCACCTGCGGCATGACCGTAAAGCTTTGCCGCACGGGTGCCGAAGTCGTCTCAGCCCTTGAAAACGACGATAACTATGACGTGCTGATAACCGATCATGAAATGCCCGAAATGAATGGTTTGGAACTGGCCGAAACGCTACGCAACGCAGGGCACAAGCTTCCCATCGTGCTGTTCTCCTCCAACCCCGCCGCAGCCCGTGATGGCGCAGGCGCTGCCCATTTCGCTGCCGTGTTGCAAAAACCACTCCTCCGTTCCGAGCTTTACCGCCGCCTCCGCGATCTGACGGTTGCGCCCACGCCTGCCCCATCCCCGCCGCAGAAGCTCGAGAGGCCCCGGCCTGAACGCCTGATGCGGGTGCTGGCGGCCGAGGATAACCGCACCAACCAGCTCGTTTTCCGCAAAATGGTCAAAGATCTTCAAATCGATCTGACCTTCGCCGGAAACGGCAACGAAGCCGTCGAACTGTATGAAAGTTTCAAACCGGATTTGATTTTCATGGATATCTCCATGCCGGAAATGGATGGCAAAGATGCCGCGCGCGCCATTCGTACGATTGAACAGACCAAAGGGGGCCATGTGCCCATCGTTGCGCTGACAGCCCATGCAATGGATGGGGATGGTACCTCCATCCTCGCCTCCGGCATCGACAAGTACCTCACAAAACCCCTGCGCAAAACGGCCATTACAGAGGCGCTTCTGGCCCATTCCCCGCCCGACGCGCTACCGGTTCTGACCTCGCAATCCTCCGAACTCGTCTGACGCCAAAGAGCAGGGACAAGACGCAACCACTTTCTTTTCGGCGAAAATATCCCGGGGTCCGGGGCAGCGCCCCGGCCGCCGGAGGCAAGCCCGACGCAAAAGGCCCGGCACTAAGCGCCGGGCCCTCTTTCAGTCTTCTGCCTCAGCCCTTCTTCGGCGGCACAAAACGCTTGCTTGTATCCGTCGCGTTGGCCTTTGGTTTCGCAGGCTTCGCAAAGGGTTTACCTGCGCCCGCCTTACCGCCCGGCTTACCAAAGCTCTTGCCTTCGCTGGCATGGGATTTGAAACCCGCAGCCCGGGCAGGCTTGCCCTCGCCCGGTTTCCCCCCGCCATGGCTTTTGAAACCAGCCGAGCGCGGCTTGGCCGCTGCCCCGCCTTCGGCTTTCCAACGAGGTTTCCGTTCTCCGCCCGCGTCCGGTGTCGCACCACGCGGCGCATAGGGCTTTGCCCCATCCTCACGCTTCGCGCCAAACTCTTTCTTGGCATAGGGCTTCGCCCCCTCAGCCGCATCGGCCCGTTTCGCATAGGGTTTGCGGGGGGCGGCATCGCGTTTTTCCCACGGCTTGCCATCCCCTTCTTCGCGCTTCACCCAGGGCTTCTTCTCCCCATCCGCTTTGGCATAGGGCTTCTTGCCGTCAGCTTTCGCATAGGGTTTCTTTCCGCCTTCAGCTTTGGCATAGGCAGGCTTGGCCGGTTTCGGCTCATAGCCCTGCGGCGCGCCACCATCAGGGCTCCAGGCCGCTTCCGGCTTTGGGGCCGCATCGCGCTTGGTATAGGGTTTACGCTCTGGCAAGGGCGCATCATCTTCGACAAAGCGCGAGGGTTTGGGCTTGTAGGCAGGCTTATCGCCGCGCGGGGCCCGGGCCGGGCGCTCAGGGCGGTCCATCACCGGCTCACCCTCCATCCGCTTCATCTCCACGCCTTCTTCCAGCGCAACACCTGCGCCGAATTTGTCAGCGACATCCTTGCCGATCTGCACATAGGTCTGCTCGGTCTGCACGCGGATAGCACCAATACCGTCTTTGGTAATTCCACCCGCTTCGCAAATCTTGGGCAACAACCAACGTGCCTCGGCGCGGCCTGTGTGACCCACCGAAATCGTATACCAGACAGAGGCACCGAATTCCGCGCGCGGCTTCGGTTCTGGTCGCTCGCCCGGTTTTGCCACATCCGACAGCACCTCGGGCGAGGACCGCCCTTGCCGCCACATCGTCACAAAGGCTTGGGCAACCTGCTCGGCACCAAAACGGTCCAGCAACACCTGCGCCAAGGCACCGTCTTCGCCCTCATTCGGGCCGAGGGCGGGGTGTTCCAGAATGCGCTGGTCATCGCGTTCCTGCACCTCTTCGGCCGAAGGGGCCGAGCCCCACTCCACCACCAGTTTCGCGCCCTGCACCAAACGCTGCGCCTTGCGGAATTCGGACGGCACCACGATCAGTGCCGAAACACCTTTGGAGCCCGCGCGGCCAGTCCGGCCTGAACGGTGCAGCAGCGTTTCCGAGTTGCTGGGCAAATCGGCGTGAATAACCAGATCCAACCCCGGAAGGTCGATGCCGCGTGCCGCAACGTCTGTGGCGATACACACATTCGCACGGCCATTGCGCAGCGCCGACAGGGCGTTCGTGCGCTCTGCCTGGCTCAACTCGCCCGACAGGGCCACAACCTTGAACCCACGGTTGCCCATACGGCCCATAAGCGAGGTTACAGCCGCGCGGGTTTTGCAGAACACAATCGCGGTCGGGGCCTCATAGTAACGCAGCAAGTTGAAAATCGCGTTCTCGCGGTCGCGCATCTGCACGGAAAGCGCGCGGTATTCAATATCGACATGCTGCTTGGCCTCACCCGCCGTCTGAATGCGCAGCGCGTCGTTCTGGAATTCCTTGGCAAGCGCCGCAATCGCTTTCGGAACGGTGGCCGAAAACATCAATGTGCGGCGCTCTTCAGGCGCTTGACTCAAAATATACTCGAGGTCATCGCGGAACCCGAGGTCAAGCATTTCATCCGCTTCGTCCAGAACAGCGGCGCGCAGGCCCGACAGATCCAGCGACTTGCGGTCGATATGGTCGCGCAAACGGCCCGGCGTGCCAACAACGATATGCGCACCTCGATCGAGCGAGCGTTTCTCGGTCCGGTAATCCATGCCGCCGACACAGGTCGCAATCCGCGCGCCCGCCTCGCCATAAAGCCAGTCCAGCTCACGCGCCACTTGCAGTGCCAGTTCGCGGGTTGGGGCAATAATCAGCGCCATCGGCACATCCGCAAACAAGAACCGGTCGGCCCCGTTCAACAGATCATTTGCAATCGCGATCCCGAAAGCTACAGTCTTGCCCGAACCGGTTTGTGCCGAAACCAGCAAATCGCGGCCTTCGACTTCCGGGGCCAGCATCGCCTCTTGCACTGGGGTCAGGGACGCATAGCCCTTGGCTTCGAGCGCCGCAGCCAAAGGCGCGGCGATATTCATATTTTCCATAGTTCTCTACCTATCAGGGGGCGTCGCTTTGCCCGTTCAAAGGCCGCTCACCCCTGACTGGCATCGGGCCTCCTCGCCCGCCAGCACCGGAATATCTCTGGGCCAAGCGGGCCGTGTACGCCCAATTGGCTGGCGAGTCCATGAAAACCTTGCACATAGAAAGGTTACTGGCACTGCCGCCGCCCACCTCCGATCCCTGCCAAGAGCATCTTTACGCCGGATTTCAAACGTTTGCGGCCCATCACGCCTCCAGAACCGCAGGCCCCCTTTCGTCTCCCGATCAAACGCTTTACCCTGCAAACCAACCGTAATCCGCTTTGTGGAGACCCCGATGACCACTGACAAACCCCAGCGCCTGCACCTCGTTTTCGGCGGAGAGCTTATCAGCACCCAAGGCACCGCGTTCAAAGACCCCGACAATATCCACATCGTCGGCATGTTTCCGAACTACGATGCCGCCTACAAAGCTTGGAAAGCCGAAGCGCAGCGCACCGTTGATGAGGCGCAGACACGCTATTTCATCGCGCATATCCACCGCCTCCGCGATGAGGAATTGGCCGCCTCTTCCACTGAAGAACTGGGCAACTAAGCGAAAGTCATGGCCTATTCGCTTGGGCTGACCCTCTATAACCTCGCAAATCGGGCAAAGGGGGCCTCTGACACGGCGCGCCCGGCCCGTCCGGCGGGGCCACTGATATGGTTGCAGTCGGCAGGGCCAGACAGCTTGCCACAGTTGGCGGGCCTCGCGCGGCGGCTGGAAGAAGACCACGGCGTCAACGTGGTGCTCAGCAGCGCCGAGTTGCCCCCATCGCTGCCCCGCGGTGTGATCTGGCAGCCTTCGCCAAGCGATAACGTCGCCGAGGCGCGGGTGTTGCTGGACCATTGGGCTCCGAACCTGATTGCACAGGCCGAAGGAGAGTTGCGCCCCGCGCTGCTGCACGAAGCCCACACCCGCCAAATTCCGGCCGCACTGATCGACGCACGCAGCCCCGGCATCATGCGGGGCCGCGAAGGCTGGTGGCCGGGGTTGATGCGCGGGCTACTTGGCAGTTTCAGTGCCGTTCTGGCGATTGATGAAACCGCCGCCCGCGCCTTTCGCAAGGCGGGCGCAGACCCGAAATGCGTGCAGGTCACAGGCCGTATGGAATACCCCAGCACCGTCCTATCCTGCTATGAGGGAGAGCGTGCGGAACTGGCGCATTTGCTGGCAACGCGGCCAGTCTGGTTTGCCGCTTGCCTGCCGGAAAGCGAAGAGGATGCGGTCATCGCGGCACATCGCAGCGCGATGAAACTCGCGCATCGGCTGCTGCTTATCCTCTCCCCGCGAGAGGCAGCCCGCATCCCCGCGCTCGTCACCCGTTTGGAGCAAGAGGAAGGCTGGACCGTGGCGCGCCGCCATGCCGAAGAAGAACCCGACAGCGATGTGCAGGTCTACATCGCCGATCCGGCCAGCGATTATGGGCTTTGGTATCGTCTGGCCCCGATCACCTATCTGGGCGGCGGCTTGGGCGATGGCGGCATTGGCCGCGACCCGATGGAAGCGGCAGCTCTTGGTTCCGCAATCATCCACGGGCCACGCGCTGGCGCATTCGGGGCATCGCTCGGGCGGCTTGCTGGTGCGCAGGCCACTTGCCTAGTCGGCAACGCGTCAGACCTCGCGACGACAATAGGGGAACTGTTATCGCCCGATAGGGCCGCACGCTTGGCGCAAGCAGCTTGGGCTGTGGAATCCGACGGGGCAGAGGCCACGCAAAAAGTCGTTACTGCGCTATGCAAATTGCTGGAAGGGGCCAAGTAATGCAGGCCCCGCGCTTTTGGTTCACCGCTCCCCACGCACCCGATTGGCGCGCCAGACTGCTTGCGCCTTTGGGGGCGGCCTATGGGGTAGCGACCGCGCGGCGGCTGGCCCGCGGAGGCGGGTTCAGGGCCGGAGTTCCGGTGATCTGCGTGGGCAACCTGAACGCTGGCGGCACCGGAAAAACCCCGACTGTCATCGCCTTGCTGGAACGCCTGTCCGCCCGAGGCATAGCCGCGCATGTCGTCTCTCGCGGGCATGGCGGGCGGTTGGCTGGCCCCGTCCGGGTGGATGAGCGGCAACACAGCGCCGCAGAAACAGGGGATGAGCCGCTCCTCCTCTCTGCCTTTGCGCCAACGTGGGTCGCGCGGGACCGGGCGGCGGGGGTGCGCGCCGCGCAAGATGCGGGCGCGCAAGCGGTCGTTCTGGATGACGGGTTCCAGAACCCCTCGGTGGTCAAGGATCTGTCAATTGTCGTTGTGGATGCCCAGCGCGGCTTTGGCAATGGCCGCTGCTTGCCTGCCGGACCATTGCGCGAACCTGTGGCCGTTGGCCTCGCCCGCGCCAATCTGCTGCTCTCCATCGGCGAGGCTTCGGCCCAAGAGCAATTTGCAAGCGAATGGTCCCATGCGATCACCGTGCCACATCTGACAGCGCAGTTGGAGGTTCTGCAAATGGGCATGGATTGGCAAGGCGCGCGCCTGCTTGCCTTTGCCGGCATCGGCCACCCGGAAAAGTTCTTTGCCACGCTGCGCGCCACCGGAGCGCAGGTCTTACGAGGCGAGGCCCTGAGTGATCACCAGCCCTTCAGTGACAGCTTGCTGATGCGGCTAGAGCGGGAGGCCGCAAATCTTGGCGCGCAACTCGTCACGACCGAGAAAGACGCCGTCCGGTTGCCAAGCACCTTCCGCCCCAAGGTCTTGACGCTTCCGGTGCGCCTGCGATTGCGCGAATGGGATTCACTGGATGCAGCGCTGGCGCGTTCAGGGTTGTAAACCTGAAACGCCGGTACCCAGCTTTGCGGCAATCTCGGCAACCAGCGCGGGCATTGGCTGGTCAATCCCGACCGTAATCGCGTTTTCATCCGGCGCGGGAGGCTCTAACGTCGCGAACTGGCTGTCCAGCAGCGCCAAGGGCATGAAATGCCCAGACCGTGCCGCCATCCGGCCCGCAATCAGATCCTTGCTGCCCGCCAGATGCACAAACCAGACCGGCCCGCCCGCAGTCTCTGCAATCCGCGCGCGGTAGGTCCGCTTCAAGGCCGAACAACCAAGAATAACCCCCGGCTTCAATGCCTTGCCAACCAAGTCCAACCAGGGCCAGCGATCCGCATCACTCAACGGCTCCCCCCGCTGCATCTTGGCGATATTCGCCGCAGGATGCAGATCATCGCCATCAATATAGCGCGCACCAACCAAAGGGGCCAAAGCGACCCCGACCGAGGATTTGCCGCAGCCCGCTACCCCCATCAAAACCACACGATCCGCGATCACAGGCATGCGGTAATCCCGCCATCCACATAAAGGATATGCCCGTTCACAAAACTGGACGCCGCCGAGGACAAAAAGACACAAGCGCCGACCAGTTCTTCAACCTTGCCCCAGCGCCCCGCAGGTGTGCGCTTTTCCAGCCACGCGCTAAAGTCGGGGTCAGCGACCAAAGCCGCATTCAACGGCGTCTCGAAATAGCCCGGCGCAATGGCATTGCATTGCAGGCCGTGCTTGGCCCAATCGGTCGCCATGCCCTTGGTCAGATTGGCGACGGCACCCTTGGTCGCCGTGTAAGGCGCAATACCCGGCCGCGCCATCACCGACTGGACCGAAGCGATATTGATGATCTTGCCCGCCTTGCGCGCAATCATATGGCGGGCCACGGCTTGGCCGACATGAAAGACCGAGGCGATATTGGTCTGCAACATCCGCTCGAACGCGTCGGGCGGAAAATCCTCCAGCGCGGTGCGGTGTTGCATACCGGCGTTGTTCACCAGAATGTCGATCGGGCCATCCGCCGCCTCGAACCCGTCCACCGCTGCGCGGACTGCATGATGGTCCGTGACGTCGAAAGCCAGCGTTTTTGCCCCTGCGATATGCGTCGCCGCCGCTAAAAGCTTGGCCGTATCGCGCCCGTTCAGCACAACCTCCGCCCCCGCCGCCACCAAACCCTCGGCCAGTGCCAAGCCGATGCCCTGCGAAGACCCTGTGATCAGCGCGCGTTTGCCCGCGAGGCTGAACAATTCCATCCGAAGTCCGCTCCCTGTCTTGCTTGACCGCGCACAAACACCGCGTTACCGCTAACCAATCAGTCCGCAATGGAAACCGCAATGTCCTTTTATGAGGCCATAGACCCGCAGTTTGGCTCTTTCGTCATGTTCAACGCCCCGCTCAAGCAATTGGCGACGGGGTTCGATTGGGCAGAAGGGCCAGTGTGGTTTGGCGATGCGGGTTGCCTGCTGTTTTCGGACATCCCGAACAACCGCATCATGCGCTACACCCCCGGCGCGGGCCTTTCCACCTTTCGCCAACCCTCCAATTACGCCAACGGCCACACGCGCGACCGTCAGGGCAGATTGGTCAGCTGCGAACACGGGTTGCGGCGCGTCACCCGCACCGAATGGAATGGCGCCATCACGGTGATCGCTGACAGCTATAACGGCAAACCTTTGAATTCGCCCAATGATGTTGTCGTACATTCAGACGGCTCCATCTGGTTCACTGACCCGCATTACGGCATCAAAACCAATTACGAGGGTTTCGCGGCAGAACAGGAACTGCCTTGCAACGTCTATCGCGTCGACCCTGACGGGACCATCTCGGCGGTGGCCACAGATTTCAACTGTCCCAACGGCCTTGCCTTTTCCCCGGATGAAACCACGCTTTACATCGCCGACACAGGCCGCATGTTCAGCGATGATCCGCAACATATCCGCGCCTTTACCGTCAATGGCTCATCCCTTTCGGGGGGTGAGGTCTTCCACAAGGTCAGCCCCGGTGCGGCCGACGGGTTCCGCTGTGACACGGATGGCAACCTTTGGACCTCTGCGGGCGATGGCGTGCACTGCATCAACCCCGAAGGCGCGCTTCTGGGCAAGATACGCGTCCCCGAAACCGTCTCTAACCTCTGCTTTGGCGGCCACGCCAAGCATCAACTATTCATCACGGCAACCACCAGCCTTTACGCAATCACCTTGAACCGGAACGGAGCACAGACCCCATGACCCAATCAGATATCGGCCTTATCGGCCTTGGCACCATGGGGGCAATGCTTGCCCTGAACATCGCGGAAAAAGGTTTTCCCATTGCAGTCTGGAACCGCACGACCGAGGTGACGCATAAATTCGCGGCCACCGCAGGTGATCTTGCACCGCAAATCACCCCGACCGAGACTCTTGAAGATCTGGTCGCCGCGCTGAAAACGCCCCGCGCCATCATCCTGATGGTGCCAGCAGGTCAGGCGGTCGACGACCAGATCGCCGCCCTGACGCCCTTGCTGGATGAAGGCGATATGATCATCGACGCAGGAAACGCCAATTTCCGCGACACCAACCGCCGCGCCGAGAACGCGGCCAAAGGCGGCCCCCGTTTCCTGGGCATCGGCGTGTCTGGCGGCGAAGAAGGCGCGCGGCACGGCCCCTCTATCATGGGGGGCGGCAAGGCCGAGGATTGGGCGCGGGTGGAACATATCCTGCAAGCGATCTCCGCGAAATATCAAGGCACGCCTTGCGCCACGCGGATGGGCGAAGCGGGGGCAGGCCATTTCGTCAAAGCTGTGCATAACGGGATTGAATATGCCGACATGCAGATGATCGCCGAGGTTTACGGTGTGTTGCGCGATGGCATGGGTTTTGATGCGCCCGCAATCTCGGAGGTTCTGTCCACGTGGAACAAGGGCCCGCTGCAATCCTATCTGATCGAGATTTCCGCCGCTGTTACCGCTGTCATCGACGAGAAAACCAATGAGCCGATTGTCGACGTGATCCTTGACCGTGCAGGCCAAAAAGGCACTGGCCGCTGGACGGTGATCGAGGCGCAGCATCTTTCCGCGCCGATTCCGGTGATCGAGGCCGCCGTCATGGCACGCAATACCTCAGCGCGGCTGGAGGAACGCTGCAAAGGCGAGGCGCATTTCGGCCCCGCCCCACAAGCGCTGCCGCGCGGCACGTTGACGGTTGCCGAGTTGGAGCAGGCGATGATCGCGGGGAAAATCCTGTGCTACGCCCAAGGCTTTGCGCTGATCACCGCCGCCAGTGGCGAATTCGGCTGGTCCCTGCCCTTGCCCGAAATCGCGAAGGTCTGGCGCGAGGGTTGTATCATCCGTTCTTCCATGCTCAACGATATGGCAAACGCCTTGGCCGAAGATCCGGGCCGCAACCTGATGCTCGCTCCGTTCTTCGCCGACCATCTGGCAAAATCCCACGACGCCTTGCGCAAAGTGGTGGCCCATGCCGCGCTGAACGGCTTGCCTGTCCCGGCACTGGCAGCGGGCCTTGCGTGGTTCGACATGATGCGCACCTCACGCTCCACCGCCAATATGATTCAGGCACAGCGCGACTTTTTCGGCGCGCACGGGTTCGAGCGGATTGACGGCGGCGCCAACCACCACGGCCCTTGGGCGATGCAGACTGGATAAGGGGCGGTGGGTTTCACCCACC
>JBFHGI010000010.1:0-16176 GCA_041583175.1 Pseudorhodobacter sp.
ACGCGTATTTCTCGCCAGGTTGCTCGGTCATTATTGTCTCGGTTGGGTCCGAGGGCGGGACTTGCACCCGCGCTCCCCGGGGTACGAGCCCGGTGTCAGATGCCGTAATTATGTACGAGTCAGCAAAAAGTGATATACAATATGTAAACTATTTCAATAACTTATGATGCATCAATTTTGAAATTTCAAAATTCGAAGTACCAATTTCAAAATTACCCCATTCAAGTGCCAAGAAATGAAAAACCCGCAACCAGGTTGGCTGCAGGTGGTGAAGGCTCAGCAGATGGATTGCGCGCGGAAAGCTGGCTTAAACGCGGTACAACTCGTTTGTCGGTACTGTATAGGGATTGCCAATCATGAAGACATTTGCGCCAGGCGGGACGCCTGTCCAACGGCAAAACGTCTCGGCAAAATCTGTGACATTTACTTGTTTGCGGCCTGACGCAGATGCATGCGCCAAACTATGGATGATCAATTCAAAGAGCCGCCCCCAGCGACGGGCCGATGCATGGATCATACGTCTGTAGATCTCTTCATCCCGCACATCCGATGTATCCAAGCCGATGGCATCTGAAAACTGAACCAGAATATTGTCGATTTCCTGCAAGCTATCCTCCGAGTACGGGATATCCGGAAACGTCACCGGCTCCAGCAAAGCCGTGAGCTGGTCGTTGGTGTTCACGAAATCCAACAATTCCGGTACGCCAGAAATGATCGGAAAGATCGGCCACTCTGGGCGCTTCATAAAATCCTTCAAGCCGTTGAGAATCATACTGATTTCCTTGGGGGACTTTCCCATCAAAAGATGCTGGAACTCGTCGATATGGACCAAGAATACATGTCCCTTCTTGAGCAAGCCTTCGACCCGCCGCCACACCATATCAGCACTACGATGGTCAAGATCGGTGGGGTAGTTCAGCGCCTTAAGCAGCGCGGATCCAAGATGTTTCCATGATGCGGTTGCCCGCAGGGAGACGCGCACATAGTTCCGCTGAAATCCACCCTGAAGCGCGCCTTCCCCCTCGGCAAAGGCGCGCAGAAGATACTTGATGTCATGGCTTTTGCCTGCGCGGGTCCCGCCCGTGACGATCAAGCCGCGCCCTTCATGGTGCAAACCGGCAAGATGCGCCGAGAGAAACTGTGCCAAAACGCTCTCAAAAGCCTTTTCAAGCCCGCTATAGCGCGGCAAAACATAGTGGCGCGACTTCAGGTCCGTCATCGCGCTGAGCAGGGTCGTGGCCTGCGGTTCGACCGTGACTGCACTGTTCATTTCAACTCTCCTTTGCCCGCGGGCTTTCCGGTAAACTTGCGTGGTGTCTTGGCAGGCTTCATGTCGCTCAGGGTGTTATGTGTGTCATCTTCATCGATGCCCACTTTGGAGTGATCGGAATCTGCGCCGGTGTAACCACCTGGTGCGAACACGCCCTGCCCCATGGCATTGGATGCGCCCAGTGCAGACAGCGGGGCTGAAAGGCCGGGCACGTCGCCATGAAGGATGCTGAGATTGCCGCCCGCAAGTGAATCTGCGATTCTCTGTGCATCGGGCATTTTGATGACTTTGTGCTCCTTGCCATGAAATGCCAACAACGTGTCCATTTCCTGCCGGACCCTCTGGTGAAAACGGTAAAGTGCCTCCACGGCGACTTCCTTCGTGTGCGGATCAGCGGCCCGCCATTCTTCAATAAAGTGAATCCATTCATTCAGGCTAAAGTGCCGAAACTGAGAGAGCGACGCCGTAAGATAGTGGGTGACCCCCGCGTCAGTCACAGCCGTCACCTCCTCGATACGATGAGGATCGACGTAAATCGTTACACTTTTCCCGATGTTGGCCAAAGCCCAACGCCGGAACGCCTCGTTTCCTTGGTATGGCATACGAAAAGCTTCTACACCCATTTTCGTGACCGTCCTGGAAACCTTCAAACCAACAGCGCGCCGCACTTCACGATGAGACAAGGCCGGCAACTTGCCATACAACTCCTCCATTTGGTCAAAGAGGACATGCCGGAGAGCACCCCATGCCCCCTTACGCTGCGTTGTTTTGAACGGCAGGCAATCGGTGAAATACCACCAAAGGATCTTCTCAAGTTGCGCCATGCTCATGACCGCCATGTCCTGGCCGTCATAATCGGTTTTCTTATCAGGGCCTTGGCCATTGTAACCGTGCAGCGCCTTCATGACATCCGAACCGAGCGTGGCAAAAAAGCGTTCGACAAAAGCCTTATCCGAGGGGGATTTGGTGCGCCCGTACCTAAATGCGCCTTGTAAAGACAGGATAGACTTCGGCACGAGATTGTTCCAAAGGCCTGATCCTGTGTCCATTACAACCATGTAGGGCCGGATCGGCGGAGGTGGCGCATACTTGCAGCCTGCTGCTTGCGCGAGCGCAGTCTTGTCCGAAACGAGCCGACGCAGCAGTTCGATGGTGTCATCCGCATTTGGCGATCTGGCCAAGTGAAACGCTAAAGGTGCCCCGGTTGCAACATCGACAGCAACCAAGATCCACACCTTTCCGGTCGCAGTCGATGTTGCCTCTTTTTTGAGCTGGCGCATTGTGGCCTCGCCCACAACTTTGTGCAGGCCAGTTAGCTCAAGGAACACCCAAAGCGGCAGTTCACACTCATCAATGTGAACCACTTCGCCAATCATGCGCGCAGAAATCTCACCGACCCCGCAACGCATCATGCGCTTCATCTCATCTACCCCCTTCCGACTAACCTTTACGGCCGTCGAATTGAAACTAGCGGCAAATTCGCGGAATTTGCGTTCTGAAACCTTGATGTCTTCGTGCCCCGGCATCGTCTTGGCACGTTCAGCGTTAACCTCCTGAAGCTTGCCCTTCAGCGTTTCATACGAGCGGACAAGGTGCGGTTCGCGACCGTCTAAGTATTGCTCCAAAGCCTCGGCCATCAGGTCAAGAACCCATTGCGCAAACTGCTTTCTCGGGCGCCCAGCATTATCATGTTTGGTGCGAAAGTCAGCTGGCGTAAAGGTCTCGCTTTTATAGCGATTGTACTGAACCATGAGCGTCTGGCCAGCAGGCACCTCATAGCCGCCCCGCTTCTTGTTGCCCCGCTTGGTGGTACCCGTAATCAAGCGATACCGCTCATGGATCCGCGCCTCAACCAAGGCATGACTTTGATTGATGGATGGTTCTGTGATCCTGATAAGCCCTTCATCACGCAGTTCCTCAAGCGCCATGCAGCACGCGAGCCCGAAAAGGGCCTTTTGCTGATCTTCTTCTTTGAGATTGACAAACGCGATCGTTGGTTGCTGCAGCACAGTTGCGTTTTTCATATACGCTTGCGTCGGCAACCGGATCTCGCAGTCGACGCGTTTCATTTTTTCGCGGATTTCGCTCACCGGCATGGTGAAGTCTAACATGTCCTTCGCGTCCACGCCCGTCGGCCGCAACACGGCCAAGTTGTCAAGGACGGAGATAATCCGCGCGGTTGTGTTGCCGTCCACGAAAAGAGCTCCGACCGGAAGCTCATGCTTTTTTGCTTTTCCCATTAGTTGGCACTCCAGATAAAAGAGGCATAATCGATGACAAAGTCGCGTTCTGCCCTGATGCGACCAGCGCCAACCATGCGCATGATCGCTTGCCATGCGACGTATTGTGGCAAGCCAGAACGGTTTACGATGTCTTCAACGCGGACGGCCCGCGGACAGTGGTTTACCAGCTCGACCACACCTTCATCCGCGTCAGGATTGGGCATCTGGTGGCACATCAAGATCCGCCGATTATTGTCACGGTAGACCCGAGAGAACGACATATCTGAAATCACCACGATTTCATCTGCGGCATCCTTCGGCGTGTGCCGTACGATTTCCTCGATCCGCGAATTGCTGACGCGACTGCTCAAGCTGATCTGGCTTTTGACATAAACCAGCTTCTTCCTGCCGCAATCGAGTTCGATGCCGATATCATACGTATGGCTCAGCGCCTTCCCTTTGCCTCCAGGCAACCGGATTGTCAGTGGCTGACATGTTACAGCGCGCACGTTCGGCAGCAAGATTGCCTCAATCTTGGTGGCTTCTTCTGCCTCAGAGTCATTGAGCACAACTGCGGGCCGGTAGCCGTTTGCCTTCGTCCGCAGCAGCATCCCCGATTTGTAAGAGGTGTTGCTGCGCGTAAGTGGGTTACGAACGCCGGCATATGGAATAACGCCGTCGATTGGGCCGATTTCCAATCTTTGCTTGCGCTTGCGCTCTTCTTTCTGGCGCCTTTCTTTAAGTGTGGTCGTCTTGGCGATGGCATGAAGGCCCAACATTTGGTCCGACATTTTAGGGTTCATCTGGCTGGTCGACATAGTCTCTACTCACGCTTTGGTTGAACCTGCGCCCGGAGTTGGCCGCAGGAAGCGTTGCGCTACGGAAGAGGTTGGGCATGACTCCGCCAACGACGCAGAAAGCGTAGCCCGTTCCGTGGAGGCTCGCTGCCAGCTGGTCACTGCGCAAAGGCAGGGACCAACTGGGGCAAGCGGATTTGTGAGGCAGACATCGTCCTTGAAATCCAAAGCCGGATTTGCTATCGAACCAGTGCTACTTGGTGGACTTTGGTCTGCTTCATTTTACGAACAAGCGTCCGTTCCGTTCCCGCGGATCGGGCGTTTTCGTATCGTCCTGTTCTAGGTTTTCATCGTCAGTCTCCTTGTCTTTCGCGGCGCAATCCTACCGCTGTCTCTTCGCTTTGCCGCACTCCGGCCGAGGTTGAGGATACCAAAAAGGTCCACTTCGCGAAAGCGAGAAACTTTTTGTTATCAATGGCTTGCGAAAAACTTTTAACCAGATTTTTTTTCGCAAGCTGTTTCGTTCTTCTGTGGGGCAGCCCTTGGGCTCCCAGCATTCGCAACCACAATGGTCAGTGTTTGCTTCAGGGACTGAAAACGCAAAAACCGCCTGCGAATAACGCAAGGCGGCCCGGTATCAGGAGATAGAAATCTGTTTGCTCGGTGGCCCCATCAGTCCAGAAAAGCGGCAAATCGACATGCGGAATAGGGCATTCTGCAAAACCGATTCGGTCATATTTTCAGGAGAGCAGGAAGAACAAACTGAACGACATCTTTCGCCAGACCCAGGAGGATCAGGATATCAACCGTATGACGGCGAAAGCGATATGTAGGTTCTGTTTCATGGGCACAACATATGCCACACAACCACAACGGGTCAATGGGGAATTTTCAGGTGTGGCGATTTTGTTGAATACGAGACTTGAGACTGCATTGATGTCTTTAGAAATACTGTCGGCGGGAGAAATAGGTCGCAAGATGCTCTGACGGCGTGCGTGGTCGTGGCGCTCCCGTGACGAACTTGTCCCATAATGCTTCCTTCCATTCCTGAGAAAGGATCGCACCATTAAACCGTGGGATCAAACACCTAGCTAACCGGATATGCCGTTGGCCGAAATGTTGCATGCCGAAACATCAGCCGTCGTGGGTGATGTTTCCGGCCCGTTCTGACCTGAGACATCTGCCCCAAGGAGGGGTGAAGAATGAACGGTTCTGTTTTCTGATCGGGGTCGATCAGCAGGCTGGATGAGGCCCACCCTGAGGCGAAGAGACGAGCGCCGATTACGTCCGGCGGGCCGGTCAACTTTCATGCGACTTACGAGCTCCCAACCTCATTTGTCGGAAGATATGCACCTGCAGTGAAGGTCCGGTGTCCGCCCTAGTGCCGATCGACGCGAACGGCCCAAACCTGCCGTTTGACCCGCGTGCCTGATGCTGCGGTGCGGCCCGCAATTGCGGACATTCATGCGTCTTGCAGCATTCTTGCTGGAATAACGAACCGCGCATCAAGATGTCCATTGGTGGTCGAAGCCCAATCCAATACCATAAAAGCCTCGGCCTAATGCGTGAAAACACTCAAAGTTTTTGTCCGCGTCCCCATCGGCTCAGTTCTGCGTGAAAACCAACTCCCCTTGCTAAGAGCACGACCGCCTGAAACGACCCCGCAGGATTGGCCGGCCTCACGCCTTTATCAAGACCTCGCGCCCGCTGATCGTGTAGGGGCCATCGCTGACCAATCGGGCGACGACGCGCGACAAGGTTTCGGGTCTGATGCCCAGCAAATCGGCAAGGTCGATGCGTGAGATTGGCAGCGTCATCCGCCTGCCCTCTGCGCTTTGCTCTCCATGGATCTGCATCAGGCGTTCCAGCAAGTCAGACAGCCTTTCGGTGTTGGACCGGGTTGCAGCGGCAATGATATGGGCGTGGCTGCGGTCGATTTCCTGCAGGCAGCGATCTGCCAAGCGGCCAAGCAATTCGGGCGTGCGGTCCATGATCTGCCGGACCGTGTGGCGCGGCACCATGCAAACCCGCGACGGCACCAGCGCTTGCGCCTCTGTTTGATGGGGCTGCCCCGCCATGAAGGACCGAAAGCCAATAACCTCCCCCGGATAGGCAAGCCGCAACAGCGTCGACTTACCGTCCCCTTGGCGGCTCCGAATACCAATCAAACCTTTGGATACGCAATAAATCCCGGAATTCTCTTCACCCTGCTCAAACAACACTTGTCCGCTGGAAAGTGGCAATCGGTCAAATCCGCGGGTGAGCATCGGCAAGGCAGCCCCGTTCACCGGTTGCCAAACACTTTGATCGCGGAAACCGCAGTTGCCACAGGGGTGTTTCAGGTCGCTGTAATCACGCATGTGCGGGCCCTTTCCGATAGGGATGTATACGACAGCACACAAAGCTGCGCCACGCGGCAAAGCTGCGACCCATGGTATCAGCCAAGGAAGAACGGCTTGTCTTGACGACCGTCAATGACTTTGCGTACAGCGCAAATCAGTCTTGCGAAACCTGCCCCATAGCCGAAAAGCCATGCGCCCGATGCAAGACAATGCCGCAAGATCATGCCCCTACCACGCGCCGACCTTACCACCAAAACCCAAGGGACGCGAAGGGCGCGTTGGCGTGCTGGCCTATTTCCGAATGTTCCGGCAGGACATTCTGTCGGCGCAGCCCCGACATTTGTTCCGCGCCTGGATGGCCGAAATGCGGACACCGTTCTTTCGGTCTTATCTGTGCAATGACCCTGCGTTGGTCGATCTGGTGCTGAAACTGCGCCCGTTGGATTTTCCCAAATCCGAACGCTTGCGGGTGGGTTTGAAACCCTTGCTGGGGGAGTCGATCTTTATCAGCAATGGCGCGCTTTGGGCACGACAGCGCCGCATCATTGACCCCGCGTTTGAAGGCGGGCGCCTGCGCTTCATCTTTCCCGCGATGTGGGACAGTGCAACCGCCGCCGTTGCCCGGTTGCTGCCCGTGGCAGATGGCCGTGCGGTCGAGGTTGAGGCAATAGCCAGCCATTTGGCGATGGATGTCATTTTCCGCACCTTGTTTTCGGTGCCGATTGAACATGAAATTGCGAGTGCCGCCTTTGCCGCCTTTCGCGCGCATCAGCAGGCGCAACCGCTTGCCAATATCGCCGCTGTTTTGCCGTTTCCGCGCTGGGTTCCGCGGTTCCATTCGCGCAAGACCCGCCAGACCGCGCGCCTTATCCGCGATCTGATGGCGAAACTTGTAGATCAGCGCGCGGCGCAGATAGCCGCAGGCACCGCCCCAGATGATCTGGCGACCACAATCATGCCCACGCCCGACCCCGAAACAGGCCAGTGCTTCACACGTGAAGAAATGGTGGATCAGGTGGCGATCTTCTTTCTGGCCGGGCATGAAACTTCGGCGGCGGCACTGTCCTGGGCGCTTTATCTGCTGGCGCTGTATCCTGACTGGCAAGAGAGCGTGGCCGATGAGGCCCGCGCCGAGATCGACCCCGACCGCATCTATTTTTCCGCCCTGTCAAAGCTGCGCCAGTCCCGTGCGGTGTTTCGCGAAACCTTGCGGCTGTATCCGCCTGTGCCGATGTATGTGCGCGAGGCGGCCCGGCCCGAGGTATTTCGCGCCCGCCCAATTCGGCGCGGTGCGCAGGTCATCCTTAGCCCTTGGCATCTGCATCGGCATGAACGGCTTTGGGCCAACCCGGATGGGTTTGACCCGACCCGCTTTGACACAGCCGAAGGCAAGCAAAGCCAACGCGATGCCTATATTCCGTTTTCGGCAGGGGCGCGGGTTTGTCCCGGCTCGGCCTTTGCAATGGCCGAGGGCACTTTGCTACTGTCGATGCTGGTCCGCGCCTTCCGGTTTGAACCAGTCCCGGACCGCGTGCCTGTGCCGGTGGCGCAACTGACCCTGCGGGCCAAGGATGGCATTCATCTGAAACTGACCCCCCGCGTGCAACAGGAAAGACCGCATGACAGCTAACACCCCACCCCCCGCCCAGCCTTTGCGGGCCTGGCCCTATTGGATAACGATCACCTTTGTGCCGCTGGTCTATCTGGCGGTGACGCAGGGCGGATGGGCCGTGCTGTTGATTCCGGCCTATGGTTGGGTGTTGATGCCGCTGCTCGATACCGTTCTCGGGCGCAATCTGCGCAACCCCAACCCGAACACCCCCGAGGCGGCGCTGTTCTGGTTCCGCCTGCTGACATGGATATGGTTCCCGGTTCAGTTTGTTCTGGTGTTCGGCACGCTTTGGTATCTGACCCGGATCGGCACCTATGGCGCGGCAGAGAACCTTGCGATCATGTTCGGCATCGGGGTGACAACCGGCACCGTGGGCATCGTTTATGCCCACGAACTGATGCACAAACCGCAGAAGTTTGAACGAAATCTGGCCGATTTGCTGTTGGCTCTTGTGCTGTATGGCCATTTCCGCACCGAACATCTGCTGGTGCATCACCCCCATGTCGGCACACCGCGAGACACCGTGACCGCCCGCTATAACGAAGGGTTCCTGCGCGCTTTTCTGCGGATTCTGGCAACCGGCCCTGCGTCTGCGTGGCGGGCCGAGCGGGCAAAGCTGGCGCGGGCGGGGCGCAGCCCCTGGCATGGCTCCAACCCGATCTGGAAATATGCAGCACTGCAACTGGGGTTTCTGGCTTTGGCTTGGGCCATCGGTGGATGGCAGGCAGTTGGCCTGTTTGCGTTTCAGGCCTTTATCGCTGTCTGGCAGTTGGAGCTGACCAACTATGTTGAACATTATGGCCTGACCCGCCGCCATCTTGGGGGCGGTGAATATGAGCCGGTGCAGCCGCATCATTCCTGGGATTCGGCGCATCGCGTTTCGGGGGCGCTATTGATCAACCTGCAACGCCATGCCGATCATCACCTGCACCCGATGCGGCGCTTTCCGCTGTTGCAGATTTATGATGCGGCACAAGTGCCGCAACTGCCAACCGGCTATCCGCCGATGACCGCGTTGGCGATGGTGCCCCCGCTCTGGCGGCGCATGTTCAACCCCAGGGTCCGTGCCTGGCGCAAGCAGTTCTACCCTGACATCACCGATTGGGCAGCCTATAAAAACGCCACAAATCCTGCCCCCCAAAGGTGCTGGCTAGGCAGTTCATTCCCCTTTGCCCCAAAGTCGGAGCAAAGGGGAGAATTTCAGGCGATAACCGCCCCCGACCAATCGGCCCCGCGCGCGCCGCGCACAAACCCATCCGACAGGCGCGGCCTTGGGGTTTGTGCCGTCAGGGCGGCGGCCACTTCGGCCCCGGCAATCCGCCCATCCAGCAGGTCGCGGAACAGCGAGAAAACCTGCCCGAAATCGCCCGTATGCGGCGACAGGCGCAGCGATGTGACCCCTGCTTGCGCCAAGGCGTCTGCCTGCATCGCCATGCAGGCATAGGAGTCTGACAAGGTTTGCACGCCGTTCATCGCCAGAAACGGCTGGCCTTCGCGGGTAGCGATTGACAGGCCATCGGGATCATCCTCGCAGGCGAATTGGCAGTTGTCCTTGGGGCGCGCATGCAGGCGGGCGTGATAGCAGCGCCCCGAAATCGCCAGCGGCACGCGGCCATAGCCCCAGACCTCTATTTCCACCCCCAGTTCTCTCGCGGTGGCGGCCAAAGTGGCAATCGACTCCAGCGGCAGTTCCGGCGGCAAGCACAGCCGCACAGCCCCGCGCCCGGCAAGCCAGCGCAGGGTGCTTTCATTATACACATTGACCAAAGGTCCAACGCTGAACGGGGTGCCTGCCGGAAGATGCGCCAACGCGGTCAGGTCATTCACCTCGATCTCTACGCCCATTTCGGCCAGCTCTGCTGTCATCTTGCGTTCGCGCTTCAGCGTCACCAGCGCCAGACTGCTGAGCGCGACCGTCTTGCCCGCCGCTTGCAGCACCGCAAGCGCGTCGGCTATGCGGTCTTGATAAAACGGCATGCGTTTGGAACACACCATCTCGCCCAGGCTGACATGATCCACCGGGGCCTTGGCAACCCCGTCGTAAAACGCAGCCCAGGCATCGGCTTTCCAAAAGAACTGGTTGGGGCCAACGGTCAGTTTCATGGGTTCACCTCCATGTTTTCTTGTAGGCACCGGTGGTACTGGCCTGTCCCTCCGACAATCGCGCCAAAAGTCCCGCAGGCATCGGGCGCCCGGCGGCCAAAGCATCGACGGCGGCGCGGAAATTCTGCACTACCTGCGCCACATAAGAGGCAGAGCGTTGCCGCCCCTCAATCTTCAGCGCCGTCACCCCGGCTTTTTGCAATTGTGGGATAAGCTGTTCGGCGTTCAGGCTGACCGGGTCTTCGAACAAATAGCCGCTTTGATCGCCTGCGGTAAAACAGCCCTTGCACAGGGTTGGATAGGGCGCAGGCTCCCCCTTTGCGGCGCTGTGGATCAGATAGCCGCCCAAACGCGCCTTCAACTCTCCGGCTTCCTCGCGGTAATCGACATGGCTGGGCGGCGAACAGACGCCGTTCATATTGGGTGATTTTCCGGTGGCATAGGACGACAGCGAGCACCGCCCCTCGGCCATGACACACAGGCCGCCGAACACGAACACCTCTGTCTCCACCTCGGTTTCAGCATTGATTGCGGCGATTTCGGGCACTGAAAGCACCCGCGGCAAGACCACCCGTTTGACCCCAAAGGTCGCAGCGTAAAAGTTGATCATATCGGCATTGGCCGCAGCCGCCTGCACCGACAGGTGCCGCCGCAGGCCGGGGTGCTTTTGGGCGGCATGGTCCAGCAAGCCCAGATCGGCCAGAATCACCGCATCAGCCCCCAAGGTGGCGGCGTCTGAAATGGCGCTCTGCCAGATGGCTTCGGCGCCTGCACGGGGAAAGGTGTTGATCGCGATCAACACTTTTGCACCGTGCCGATGCGCAAAGGCGATGCCGTCGCGCATTTCCGCCCGGTCAAAATTCAGGCCCGGAAAATTGCGCGCATTGGTTTCATCGGCAAAGCCACAGTAAACCGTATGCGCTCCGGCCTTGACCGCGGCCCGCAATGACGCGGGGGTTCCCGCAGGGCAAACAATTTCCATCAGATCCACTCTCCTTGGTCTGGCCGGGTCAGGCACAACCCTGTGCGGGCCTGCGCCACGGCAATGGCCTGCCCGATCACCCCGGAAAAGGGGCCGGACAGCGCTTGCAGCTCTGCCCCGATGTCCAACTCGGCATCATCAATTGCATTGCGCAGCGCCAGCGCCGCCTCTGTATTGCCTTCGATCACTAGATCGCGCGAAAAGAACAGCGCATCGCCGTCAAAGGCTCCATGCACCAGCCCCAGCAAGGCCGCCAAGGGGCCGGCGATTTTGGTATCGCCTTGTTGTGCGCGGCGATGCAGGGTGACTTGTGGCTTCGCAGCATCTGGCAGCAGACAGATCACGAAAGGCAGATCGGTCGGGTCCAGGACGAAGCGCGCGGTAGAATAGGGGCCAAGCCTGCGAAACAGCGAGGGGTGCCGCGCCGCTACGCTGCGGGTCAGGGCCGTCAGCGCGGCCGAAAGCAGCGGCAAGGGCAAAGGGCGCAGGGCAATGACCAAAAACGGTGGAGCCGTTCTGATTGCCAAAGGCACGGGCTGCATGGGATGTCCTTTGATAAACTCTCGCTCCCCGTCTAGCAAACCCAGACCCGAAAGGAATTGACGCCCGTCAAGCCGACAGGCGCTTGGCCCCCAGAACCGGGTGCGGGGATGGCTGCGCCAAACCGCGCAGTAGCGGCAGAAGGTAGCAGGACCAACCAAGGCTCCATATCAGAACCGACCAATCCAGCCCCGTCATCCCCATTGCCTCGGCGGCGGGGAACGCCAATCGCAACACTGCTGCGGCCGAGATCAGGGCGATTGCGGCAGCATGGGCAGGACTGGCAAGCAGCCGCCCTGGCGCGCGGGCCATGAAGGCGCGGGCGGTGACAGCCATGATCATGGATCCCATCGCCCCAAGAGTCAGACCATGCAGCATCGTCGCTGGTGTGCCCGCATCCCCCATCCAGAGCGCGCTCCCCAACAACAGCAATCCAAGGACAAGCCAACCCCAGGCCAGATAGAGCATGAACATGTCGAAATGGGCGATCACGCCCCAGCGCGCCCAGACCATCAAGCGCAGGCCTTGCAACGCAGCCGCGAACAGCAGCGCAGCCCCCGCTAGATCAGGCAGCTGGCCGATCACCGCACCAAGCGACAGGGCAATCGCCCCGCTGGCCAGTGCCCCGACGGCATGTAAGGACAACACCGGTTGGCCGCCCGCCGCAAAGCGGCTGTTGAAAAACGCAGGCAACGCGCGCCCGGCAACTACGGATAGCAGCAGGGCAAAGCCCAGAACCAGCGCCAGCCCGATGGGGTGACCATTCCCGCCTTGTGTTGCCAACCAGACCACATCTGCCACGGCCAAAGCCACAGGCACCGCAGCCAAAGGCAGCTTGCGCCACACGCGCGCGCGCCACAGCGGCGGCAGCATCAGCGCGGCCAGTCCCAGCGGGTAAAGCACAACGTTGCCCCATAGTCCCAACCCTTGCGCACCCGACAGCATCGCTGCACGGCCAAGGCCCCAAGCCAAAAGCAACAGGGCCAGTGACCGATACCCGATCCGGTGGCGGTGGTTCGGCCCCGTCCAACTTGGCAAGGCGATCAGCAAATAGCCACCCAGCGCCGCGCCTGCCATGCCAAAGATCAGCTCATGCGCGTGCCAAAAGGCAGGGTCCGGCACCAACTCCGGCCAGACCCAGACCCAAGGGACGAGCATTGCCCAGACCCCCATAGCCAAGAACAACGGCTTATGGGCGGCGGCGGGCCTAGGCGCTTTGCGGTTCAAAGCGCGGGAACAACACAGTTTCTTCCAGATGGATATGCGCAACAAGATCATCCCCCAATTTGCGCAGGCCGGTATAAAGCGCGGTCCACGACCCGCAGGCCCCTTCGGGCAGGGTCAATCCATGGCTGGCATGTTCAATCCCGCGCAACAGGTCGGTCGCGGCGTGATGATCGTCGCGCATCACCGCCAGTGGTGCAGCCAATGCGGCGGTATTGCCAGCCCGCATCAAGGGGAACAGGACACGCTCTTCCTTCATCATATGGCTGTCCAACTCATCATGCAGGGCAATCAGCGCTGCCGTTAGCCCCGACGGGGCCTCCTCGTGGTCGCCATGCACAGTTTCAACCCTTTGGGCCAAGGGGATTAGGCTTTCCAGCTCGCGGCGATGGGTTTCGTGATAGCGATCCAACACATGGTCGATCAGCGCCAGAGTCTCGGTCGGGGCATCGCGGTTCGCGGCCTCTTGCAGCGCGAAAAGCTGCGCCAGCACCGCGTCGGGGTCCAGCCCTTGCGCCTTTGCCGCCTCGGCCAAGGGCAGTTTGCCGCCACAACAAAAGCTGATACCCGCCTGGCGGAACAGTTCGGCCGCTCCGGGCATTTCGGCGGCAATATCGCGGACTTGGGTGTCAAGCGTCATGGTCATCATGGTCAGTCTCCGATGGAAGGGGCCCAGGCTTTGGCTTGGGGCGGGGCAAGGTGCAACAGATCGACCGCACGCGCGGCAATCTGGGTGGTGATCTCTTGGGTGGTTTGCGGGCGCAGATAGAAGGCAGGCACCGGGGGCAGGATGATGCCGCCCATTTCCGTCACCGCCGTCATGTTGCGCAAATGTGCCAGCGTCAGCGGTGCCTCGCGTGCCAGCAAAACCAGCGGGCGGCGTTCTTTTAGCTGCACGCCTGCGGCGCGGGTCAGCAGATTGTCATCCAGCCCAGTGGCTATGGCGGCAAGGCTGCGCATGGAACAAGGAACCACAATCATCCCCGCCACAGGGTAGGAGCCTGATGCAATGGTCGCGCCAAGATCGGTGACGGCGTAGACATTCTCGACCAATGCCACTAGATCGGCCTGCGCCTTGGGCCCGATTTCCAGCGTCAGGGTGCGTTCGGCCATGGGCGACAGCACCAGATCAACAGCAACGCCCGCATCGCGCAAAACCCGCGCCGCCGCCAGCGCCAAGGCCGCACCTGACGCCCCCGAAACGCCCAAGATCACCCGCTTCGTCATCGCGCACCCCCCGGATGCCGCGCCATGATTTCGGCGGCCCGCGCCTCATGCGCCGGGTCAAGGGCCATCACCCGCCCCCATTCGCGGCTGGTTTCCGACCCGATCTTGTTCGTGGCATCAATGCCCAGCTTGCCCGCCAACCCATCACGCGGGCTGGAGAAATCCAGATAGTCCATCGGGGTGTTTTCCAGAACCATGACATCGCGCGACGGGTCCATCCGCGTGGCCATGGCCCAGACCACATCGTCCCAATCGCGCGGGTTGATGTCTTCATCCACCACGATAATGGTCTTGGTATAGGAAAACTGCGCCAACATTCCCCAAAGCGCCATCATCACGCGTCGCGCCTGCCCAGGATAGCGCTTGGCAATTTGCACAACGGCCATCCGGTAGGAACAGGCGGCAGGCGGCAACCACAGATCGCGGATTTCTGGGATTTGAGCGCGGATCACAGGCAGGGCCAAGGTATTGAACACCTCGCCAATTACCGAAGGTTCATCCGGTGGGCGGCCCGTGACCGTGCTCAGATACAAAGGATCGCGGCGATGGGTGATTGCGGAAATCCGCATCACAGGGAAACTTTCAACCGTGTTGTAATAGCCAGTATGGTCGCCAAACGGGCCTTCGGGGGCGGTGTCACCGGGATGCACCCAACCCTCTATCAAAATCTCGGCATGAGCAGGCACCAACAGCGGCACGCTGCGGGCGGCCACAAGCTGGGTGCGCGCCCCCCGCAACACGCCGGAAAACGCCAGTTCTGAAACGGTTTCCGGCAAGGGCAGCGCTGCGGCCAGCAAGGTGGCCGGGTCTGCGCCAAGGGCAATGGCCACCGGCATCGGCGCGGTCGCTTGTGCCCAGCTGCGGGCGTGGGCTGCGCCGCCGCGATGCGCCAACCACCGCAGGATCAACCTGTCCGGCCCAATCACCTGCGCGCGGTAAACGCCCAGATTATACTGCGCCACGGCATCGGGTGCCGAACCATAGGGCCGCGTGATGACAACCGGCCAGGTGATCAACGGGCCTGCATCCTCGGGCCAAGGGGTTTGCACCGGGATGCGGCCCATGTCGATGGGGGCCACCACCTCTTGCACCGGGGCATGGCGCAAGATTTTTGGCCGGGTTGCCAAGGCCGCTTTCAGCATCGGCCACCGCGCCAAGGCGTCGCGCATGCCGTCCACCGGTGGCGGGCTTCGCAAAGCAGCAAGGAAGCCGCCAAAGGCTGGCACCTGATCAAGTGTCAACCCAAGCCCGGCCGCAACCCGATCAGCCGTGCCGAACAGATTGCCGATAACGGGCATCAAAGGCCTTTCGTCCGGCCCCGCGACAGCACCACCAAATCGCAAAACCGGCCCATTGGCACGCAAGGCGGCTAGTTGCAGCGCGGTCATTTCATGTTTCAGGCTGATCTTGTCGGGCAGGCACAGCACATCCCCCCGCTCGGAGGCCCAGGCCAGAAATGCGCGCAGGTCAAGAAAGGCGGGCAGTGTCCGAATTTTGGGCCTCATGGATTGATACCGTTCTGCTATCAGCCTTGAAACGCAATGGATTTGACGAAAATCAATCAGACGGCAAATTTGGACATGAAAGGACAGTGCCAGAGAAGCTACCTTGTCGGCGGGGTTTCTTACTGAAACATGGTCGGATGATTTTATCGGTGAGTTTAGATGGTGTGCAAAAACTGACGACGAGTGGGCTCAAAAGCGGGTCCCATCAATTTCTCGAGTTTGACCGTTTCGAGAAGACGCTAACAAAAACTATTCCGTGAGAAGTTACTTGCAGCAAGAAAGTTTCGCAATGTTGAACAGATTTCCGCCCAAGATTCAACTAACTGGCTCCTGAAATGAACGACTGCTTCAC
>JBFHGI010000011.1:0-14096 GCA_041583175.1 Pseudorhodobacter sp.
ACCGGCTGCGCCGAGGCGATCCTGCAAAAGCTGGAACTGCCCTACCGCGTCGTCGTGCTCTGCACCGGCGATAAGGGGTTCGGCTCCACCAAGACGCATGACCTGGAAGTCTGGCTGCCGGGGCAGAATACCTATCGTGAGATTTCGTCGGTTTCCGTTTGCGGCGATTTTCAAGCCCGCCGGATGAACGCCCGCTACAAACCCGCCGCAGGGGGCAAGCCGGAATTCGTGCATACGTTGAACGGGTCCGGTCTTGCCGTCGGGCGCTGCCTGATCGCAGTGCTGGAAAACGGTCAGCAGGCCGATGGCTCGGTCGATCTGCCTGCGGTGCTGCACCCCTATCTGCGCGGCAAAACCCGCGTCACCGCAGAGGGTGAGTTGGTCTGACCACGCGCATTTTGAAATCTGGTGAGGGGGCGATGCCGGAAGGCCGCGCCCCCTTTTTTTCAACCTACTTCTCCTGCCCTAGCCGCCCTGCGGGGTAAGGCGTGTCAGCCCCGCTCGGGCGGATTCTGCCTCTGGCCCTTTCACATGCCAGGCAAGGCCCACAGCCTGCATCGCGTGGATCAGCCAATAGCCGGGATCAAGCTGGCCTGACTCTACGCCGAGATGAGCGGAGTGGGGGAAAGCGTGGTGATTACCGTGCCAATTCTCGCCAAAGGTCAGCAGGCCAAGGCCGGGCAAGGTATAACCCTGCATTGGGAGCCCCGCGAGCCGCCAGTCTTGATGCCCGCGCCGGTGGACGAAATGCCCCACACCATCCAATGCCCGAACAGGGACACGGTGATCCGCAACAAAACGCCCCACAGCACCCGCCCTACGCCGCCCGACCACCACAGCGGCAGCACCAGCAGAAGTTGCTGCGCCATCCATGTCCGCTCCATCCAGGTCAGCAGGCAGTCATGGGCGATATCCGGCTCTATTTCAAACCGTGGTGGATAGGTCAGCCGGTATTCGCAGCACAATTGCCACCAAGCATCGCGCCAGAACCCCGCACCGTGCGCCGGGTGGGGCGGATAGGCGGCTTGCCTTTGATGCCAATCGCGCAGGTCATGCGCCCGGATCATCCCGAACGGGCCTGCCATGCCGACCAAACTGCCCAGCCAGACCAGAAGCCGCAGCATCCATTGCGGGGTGTCGAAGCTGCGATGAATCAGCTAGCGGTGCATCCCGACCGAATGGCCTGCGCAAAGCATAACCGCCGACAGTCGGAGAAAGGCCAGCGCCCCCGCCCATGAGGGGTAGACGACAGTCGCAACCAGCCCCAGCAGGGCATGGCCCAGAAACCAAAGGATTTCACAGGCACCCAACGGATACGGCCTTACAGGGCACGGGTGTGTGGGCTGTGACGAATCCGATCCGTCTCGGTCAATTGCGGAGGCAATCGCGGGGATAAAATCGGGGGTTGCAAAACTGCGGGCGGCTGGAGGTCCAGCGCCAAAGCCTAGCTGCCCAGAATGACGCGGACGTAGTTGCGGGTTTCGGCATAGGGCGGGATGCCCGCATGTTTTTCTACCGCCCCCGGCCCCGCATTATACGCTGCGAGTGCCAGACGCCAGCTACCGAATTTATTGTACATCATCCGCAGATACCGCGCACCGCCTTCCAGATTCTGGTGCGGATCGTGGATATTCACACCCAGCTTGCGGGCAGTCCCGGGCATCAACTGTGCAAGCCCTGTCGCCCCTGCGTGGGATTTTGCCGAAGGGTTCCAGCCGGATTCCTGCTGTACCAGCCGCAAGAAAAGATCCTCTGGGATCGAATGTTTCCGTGCCGCCGCTTTGGCAACCGCCAGATACTCGCCTTTGTAACTTCCCCGAAACCGCGGAATCGCCGAGTCTTTTGGCACAGTGATCGGATTTGGCTGCAACCGCACCGAAGCGGAGTATTGCTTGGCCAACCGATTGTCCAACAGCCGGGTCTGCGATTTGAAAACAGCTTTGCGAGAACTTGATCCTTTAGAAAGAACAAGACCTTCGGCCTGAACCACGCCGCCAGACATGACAGCAGCGATGCACACTACCCCAAGTGTTCGAAGCATTAAACAAGCCCTTAACCATCCCACCAACTGCGCGGCATTATATGGAAAACTATGAAGATGGCTAGTCAAAAGCCAAATGTCGCGATGTGACCGCCAAGGTATCGCGGCGGCGGCGGCGCAAGAAATGGGTTGGCTGTGTTGCGGTGCCGGGCTGGCACGGCTATAGCTTTTGGAAACTTGGCCCGGCAAAGCTGCCAGGCTCGGCGCAACAGAATCAGGCACCGGCATACGGTGTTGCAACAGCGGGGGGCCTTATGGCTGGATCGGTCAATAAAGTTATCATCATCGGAAACCTGGGCCGCGACCCCGAAGTGCGGAGCTTTCCCAATGGCGGGAAGGTTGTGAACCTGCGCGTTGCCACCTCGGAAAACTGGCGGGACAAAGCCACGGGAGAGCGGAAAGAGCGGACGGAATGGCATTCGGTCGCGATCTTTGATGAAAACATCTGCAAAGTGGCCGAACAATACCTGCGCAAAGGCTCCACCGTCTATCTGGAAGGCCAGTTGGAAACCCGCAAATGGCAGGATCAAAGCGGCGCGGACCGCTATTCGACCGAAGTTGTCCTGCGCCCCTTCCGTAGCACCATGACCATGCTCGGCGGCCGGAATGATGGCGGCAGCGGCGGTGGTGGCGGCGGTTATGATGATCGCGGCGGCTATGACGGAGGGTCCTCATCTGGTGGTTCTGGTGGGGGGTATGGCCGCAGCGGCGGCGGATCGTCCTCGGGGGGCGGCGGTGGTGGCCGGTCCGATATGGATGACGAAATCCCGTTCTGAGACGAAGCTTGAACGAATTTGCATCAGCCCCGCCCTTTGTGGCGGGGTTTTTCACAAGAAGCTCTCACAGGCAGTGACCTGCGACATGGCAAGCTCTGGACGCCGCGCTGATAATTCCCTATATATTCAGTCGGATTAACGCATGAGGCCAGCATGAACCAGCCACAGGACCGTATCGAGGGCACGCCCCTGATAAAGCCCTCCACCACCGACCACCCGCTTTATGAGCAGGTCGTGGACGCATGCCGCACTGTGTTCGATCCTGAGATTCCGGTAAATATCTATGATCTGGGTTTGATCTATACTATTGAGATATCAGGGGAAAATGACGTTGAAATCCTGATGTCGCTGACCGCGCCGGGCTGCCCGGTTGCGGGTGAGATGCCCGGTTGGGTTGCCGATGCGGTAGAACCGCTGGCAGGCGTGAAATCGGTAAATGTCGGCATGACATTCGAGCCACCTTGGGGCATGGAAATGATGTCGGACGAGGCGCGGCTGGAACTGGGCTTCATGTAGGCCGTCGATCCGCGATCTTCGAGCCTCTTGAGACACCGCGCCCGAAATCCTATATTGAAGATAGAGACATAAAGGACGCCCCCATGTTTGGCATTCCCGGAAAAGCCGCCGTTACCCTGACCCCTGCCGCCGCGAAGCAAATCGCGCGGCTGATGCAAAAGCAGGACTCCAAGGGTTTACGGATTGGCGTGAAAAAGGGCGGCTGCGCGGGGATGGAATACACGATGGACTATGTCTCCGAAGTGAACCCGCTGGATGAAACTGTGGAACAGGACGGTGCACGGGTGATGATCGCCCCGATGGCGCAGATGTTCCTGATCGGCACCGAAATCGACTATGAGATTTCGCTGCTGGAAGCGGGCTTCAAATTCCGCAACCCCAATGTCGCCGAGGCCTGCGGCTGTGGGGAATCGATCAAGTTCAAGGAGGCCTGAGGCCCCCCTCTCCCCATTCCTTTGGAACCGTTTCCAACCACCTTGCGTTGACAAGGCGGAAATGAAGCCGCGCTTGCACAGAAAGCATGGCGCGTGCCGAGAAAAAGGAGAGACTTATGTCACAAGCATTGAAGACCATCCCGAAACCCGCAAAAATTGATACCGGCGTCAGCGATATCTCGTCGATTGCCGAAGGGCTGATTGCCGCCGTTGCCGACACCCATTGCCTGCTGTTCAAGACACAAGCCTATCACTGGAATGTCGAAGGCCCGCTGTTCCATTCGATCCATGTGCTGACCGAAGACCAGTACAACAACCTCTTTGCCGCCAATGATGTGATCGCCGAGCGCGTGCGCGCTTTGGGCAAGCTTGCACCCCATCAGATGGGGGCTCTGACGAAGTTGTCCTGCGTCAAGGATCTGGACAAGCTGCCATCGGCGCAAGAGATGGTCGAAGATCTGGTGGCCGACCACGAAGCCGTGGCCAAGCGCATGCGTGATGTCATCACCTTGGCCGAGGAAGGCAATGACCCTGTGACCGCAGATCTGCTGACCGGGCGCTGTGCCTTTCACGAAAAAGCCGCCTGGATGTTGCGGGCGACGTCGAAATAAGCCTTGGCGCCATACAAAAGCCCCCGCCGGCATGAAGCGGGCGGGGGCGAATTCGCGAAAACCAGTGCTTGACGTTCAGGCCATCAGTGTTTCGGTGGATGCAAAGAACATCGCCTGACTGACGGCAGAGCGGACCTGCTCTTCGGAGAAAGGCTTGGTGATCAGGAAAGCGGGCTCCGGCTTGTCACCTGTCAACAGACGTTCCGGGAAAGCGGTGATGAAGATCACCGGAATATCGCCGAACTTGCCCAGAATATCATTCACCGCGTCGATGCCGGAAGAATTGTCGGCCAGTTGAATGTCGGCGAGGATAAGATCCGGCTTCTCGCGCCCGGCAAGGGCAACCGCATCCGCGCGGGTGCGGGCGACACCGGTAACGCTGTGACCGATATCGGAAACGATGGCGGTGATGTCCATCGCGATGATCGCTTCATCCTCGATCACCATCACGCGGCCCGTTACGGCATTTTCCATCTCGGCATTGGCGGCGTTCAGCAGGCTCTCAACCTCATCTTCATCGACCTGCATGATCGCTGCGATGTCTTGCACAAGAAAACCTTCAATGCTGCGCAGCAACAAGGCCTCGCGAGAATTCGGCGTCAGCCGGGCCATATGCGCCTGCGCGCGCGCCGACACATTGTCCTCCGGCTCCGCCGACGGGGCGCCCGCGCTGGTCCAGACCAAATGGAAAGCGTGGAACAACCCCACTTTCGGATGCGTGCTGGTTCCCAACACCGACGGGTCCACCAACAAGCTTTCCAACGTGGCAGCCGCGAAGTTATCGCCACTCGCCTGATTACCAGTCAACGCCCGTGCATACCGCCGAAGGTAGGGCAACTCCTGCGCAATCTTGCTCGTCAGATCACTGGCTTGTGAAGTTGGCATTCTCGAATTCTCCCAAAGTTTTTTCGCTTTTCATGGAACTAAACGCCTTCCGCTGCGTTTGGTTCCATGAATAATGCAGGATTTCTGGATATGAGTGATAGGCATATAATGACAGAGGAAAAACCCAAGGCAAAACTCCGCCGTGATATAGATGAAAATCTCAAGCGCGTGTTCGATGATGCCATTGAAGAAGAAATTCCGGATCGTTTCAAGCAGCTCCTGGCCCAGTTGAAGGCCAAGGAGGCCGGAAAATGACCTATATCGACCCATCTCCCCTGCATGAACGATGTGAAAATGAACCTGCAACAGGTGCTAACCCCGAGGCTGGCACGATAGCAGACCCGCGCGATGAATTGCCCGATCATATCCCTGCCCTGCGCGCATTTGCGATTTCCCTGACGCGGAACGGCACCGAGGCCGACGATCTGGTGCAGGAAACGATCATGAAGGCTTGGTCGAATTTCGACAAGTTCAAACCGGGGACCGAATTGCGGGCCTGGCTCTTCACCATTCTGCGCAATACTTTCTTCTCTTCCAAACGCAAAACCAAACGCGAGGTGTCGGACCCGGAAGGGGTTCACGCCGGTAGCCTGTTCGAAAAGCCGCACCACGATGGCCGCCTTGCGATGAACGAATTCTCGCGGGCCTTTGACCAGCTCTCTGCCGAGCATCGCGAGGTGCTGATTTTGGTTGGTGCGAATGGCTATTCCTATCAGGAAGCGGCTGATATGATGGGTGTTGCTGCAGGTACGGCCAAAAGCCGGGCCAGCCGTGCGCGCGCGCGTTTGTGTGAAATTCTGGGCTTGGGTGAAGGTGAAGGTATCGTGGCCGAGCAATCTGGTGCGACGATGGCTGTCTTGGGTCTTTCGGGCCGCCAGTCAGGATAATGGCTGAAGTAGCTCTATGATGGAAAACGAAAAAGAAGCGGTGTCCCCGGTTGATCAAGCCCTGCGGGTCCCGCTTTGGTCCGGGCTCAGCGCGCGACTGATGATCGCGATGGGCGTTGCCCTTCTGCCTTTGGCGCTGTTGACCTATGTCCAAACGGTCGAGACTGAGAAAGTGGCCGCAGGCCGGGCCCGCGCGGCTATTCTGGGTGATACCGTGATGGCTGCGGGTCCGCAGATCGACGTGTTCTTGCGCGCCCAATCCATCACCGCCTCGCTTGCGGCGGCGATGCCGGTTCTGCGCCAGAATGAGCAAAGCTGCATTGATGCCCTGTCGGCGCTGCAAGTCGCGGCGGGTGAGGCTTTTCCGCTGATTGCCTTCACGACGATGGACAAGCAGATCAACTGCGCCTCGACCGGCCTGAGATATGACGCGCGCAACTATCCCGACATTGACAACTGGCTGGCGCCCGATGTGCCGCAAATGCGGGTGAATATCGAAGGCCCGATCACCAACCAGTCCGTGCTCGGCTTTGCACATCCGGTCTTTGATGAAGATGGCACCAAGCTGGGCATCGTTACCGTTTCCGTTCCCCACGGCGAACTCAACCCGATCGCGACCCTGCCCTACCGGGGCCAGCCCGATGAATACCCGATGGCCTTGGTGACGTTCAATGCCGAAGGGCAAGTGCTGACGGCGACCGGCGGGCTGGAAACCGCGTCGCGCTATCTGCCGGCCAATCAACCCTTGGCGAGTTTCATCGGCACCACGGCGCAGAGTTTCCTGAGCCAGACACAGGACGGCGAAGATCGCGCCTTTGCGGTGGTCCCGCTGATCAAGGGGTCGCTTTATGTCATCGGCTCCTGGCCTTCGGACCGGCTGGACAACAAGCTGTTGCAGGTGGATGTGCCGGCCTTTGTTTTTCCGTTGTTGATGTGGGCAGCGAGTTTGATGGTGGCTTGGCTGGCGGCTGAAATGCAGGTGCTGCGCCATGTCAAATCCCTGCGCAACAGTATCGTGGCCTTTGCGGGGGGAAACCGTAAGGTGCTGCCTCTGAACTTTGCCTCTGCCGCGGTCGAACTGCGCGATGTGGGCGAGGCCTATGACAAGATGACCGAGGCCGTGCTGCATGACGAGGCCGAGATGGAGGATATGCTGCATCAAAAGGAAGTCTTGATGCGAGAGGTCCACCACCGCGTCAAGAATAACCTGCAACTGATTGCTTCCATCCTCAACATGCAATTGCGCAGCGCCCAGTCACCCGAAACCAAGGACGCAATGCGGACGGTGCAGGAACGTGTGCTGAGCCTCGCCACCGTCCACCGGGAACTGTACCAAACCTCCGGTCAGGTCGATGTGCGCGCGGATGAGCTGTTCCCCCAGATTATAGGGCACATCCTCAAAATCGGCTCTGCCCCCGGTCGGCGCTATAGCATTGATCGCAAGATCGACGATCTGCGCCTGACGCCAGATCAGGCGGTACCGCTTGCCCTGTTCCTGACCGAAGCCATGGCAAATGTGATGAAACATGCGCCGCGCGTGTCCTCCTCCCCTTTGCAGATCCGCATTCGCCTGAACAAGGCTGACGAGGGCATGGCCCTGTTCGAAATGTCAAATGCCATGGTGGAACCGAAGGAAGACCCCGAGCGTCCGATCACGCTGGTCACTTCGGACGGTTTCGGTAGCCAGTTGCTGGCCGCATTTGCGCGGCAGTTGGAAGGCAAGATGGAACGGGTGCAGGAAGACGGGCGTTATAGGCTGACGCTATACTTCCCGATCCGCGCGTTAAGCAGTGGCGAGCAACGCACCAGCCCGCCGGGGGACTCTGACGAAGATGATCCGCAGTCAGAGGATGGAGAGCGCTAAGCCGATCCGCCGCAGTAGAATGATAAACAGGGGCACTTTCGTGGACCAGTCTAGCAAAATCACCGACCTGCGCATTCTGGTTACGGCTGCCGAAGCCTATCCTGCATTGGAACGGGCCTTTCTGGCGGCTGAAACGGAAATCAGTGCGAGCTTTCTGGTGTTCGACCTGACCACCAGGCTGCGCAGCCCCGAGGCACGCGAAATCGGGGACACCTGGTTCGAGCTGATTATCGACTGCCTGCGCCGTGGTGTGGCTATCCGCTTTGTGCTCTCCGATTTCGATCCCGTGGCGCGGCCCGAGATGCACAAAGGCACATGGCATTCCCTGCGCATGCTCTACGCCGCAGCCGAGCTAGCAGGACCGGAGGCAAAGCTTGAGGTGACAGCTGCGCTGCATCCGGCGCAGACCGGCATCCTGCCACGGATTTTGCTGTGGCCGGTGATCCTGAAGCGGCTTTCGGACCTTGCCAAAGACCTCAACGCGCTGTCAGAGCCGCAGCGCTGCGCAACGCTGCGCGACATGCCAGCCATCGCGGCGCAGATGAATGAGGGGCAAGACTGTCGGGTTTCGCCGAAACTCTGGCCCCTGCCCCGGCTTTACCCCGCCACGCACCACCAGAAGCTGGCGGTGATAGACCGCAAGGTGCTTTACATCGGCGGGCTTGATCTGGATGAGCGTCGCTACGATACAACCGGCCATGACCGCCCATCCGAGCAAACCTGGCATGATGTGCAACTGTTGATGACAGGAACAATAGCTGAAGATGCCGCCCGGCACCTCGATCAGTTCCTCGACCTGGTTTCGGGTGCAAAACGCCCGCCCCGTCGCGGTGCTGGCAGCGGGCGCAATGGCTCGGCCCTGCTGACCACGCTGTCGCGGCGGCGCAGCGGACCGATCGCGCATATCGGCCCCAAAACCATTTCGAGCGCGCTATATCAGCGCCACATCTCTGCCATTTCGCGCAGCACATCGCTGATCTATCTCGAAAGCCAGTATTTCCGCCATGTTTCCTTCGCGCGGGCCTTGGCACGGGCCGCACGGCGCAACCCTGATCTGGACCTGATCCTGATGCTCCCGGGCGCACCGGAGGAACTGGTGTTCGAACATCGCAAAGGGCTTGATACGCGGATGGGGGAATGGCTTCAGGCGCGTTGCCTGCGGATATTGGAGCGTAGCTACGGCCCGCGGCTGTTTGTCGGAGGTGCTGCGCAGAAGCGCCAGCCGGATGCGGCAATTCCGAAAGGGCGGCAGCATCTTTCGGGCGCGCCGCTGATCTATATCCACGCCAAAGTCTCGATCTTTGACCGACGAGAGGCGATTGTCTCTTCAGCCAATCTGAACGGGCGCAGCTTTCGCTGGGATACGGAATGCGGCGTGCACCTGACCGATAAGGACACGGTGGAGGATTTGCGCCACCGCCTTATGAAACACTGGCTGCCCACCGGCGCGGGCCCGGAGTTTTTCGAGGATGAAAATGCCGTCACCGCTTGGCGCGGCCTTGCGCTGGCGAATGCCGAAACCCCGCCGCAAGACCGCAAAGGCTTTGTCGTGCCTTACGATCTGCGGGCAGCCGAGGCGTTCGGCACGCCGGTTCCCTTCATTCCCGAAGCGTTGGTTTAGCAGGCGCGCTTGACGTTGGCTCTGCTGCCAAGCCGTTGCGCAGGACCACCCCCCAAAGCATGAGCGGGATAGCGACAATCCCGCCGATAGGCCCCCAGAGCCATATGCCGAACAGCAGCGCCACAAAGACCAGAAGCGGGTTCAGCGCCATACGCTTGCCGACCAAAGCCGGGGTGATGAACTGGCCTTCGGTGAAGTTGAGCGCGGCAAAACTGAGCATCGGAAACAAGGCCGCCGCACCGTCAAACGCGCCGACCCCTGCGAAAAGCAGCGCCACGATCAGGATCGCAGGCCCCAGATAAACCACATAATTCACCAAAAACGCCGTGACCCCCCAGAGAAACGCCCCCGGCAGGCCCAAGGCCTGCAACGCCGCAGCCGTCAGCAACCCCAGCGCGGCATTCACCAGTGTGATCGTCAGAAAATAGCGCGCAACGGTGCGTTCCGCGTCCCGCAACCGCATCGCGACAACCGCCCGATTGGACGGCGAGGCAAGATAGCGCCCAATGGCCAGATACAGTTCATTGCGCGACAGCAGAAAGAAAAACAACGTGCCGATAAAGGTCAATATCTGCGCGGCCAAAGCGGGCGCGATCAGCAAGGCGTCAGTTACATTCGGCATATCCATGCCTTGGGCTTCGGCGGCGGGGGCGGCGGCGGGCTGCACCGCGCCTGCCGGAGATATGGCTTCCGACATGTCACGCGAAGCGTCTTCCAGCCCCTGAACCACCCCCCGCACGACCTGAACCATATCCTGCATATCCGCCCAGACCTTGGGGGCCTGTTCAACCATCTGCATGGCGATGGGCTGCATCAGCAGGGCGATCAACCCCAATGCGACAAGCGCAATCACCAGACTGCTCAGCGCCCCGAAAACGGCAGAAAGGCCAAGGCGTTCCCACGCGTCGGAAATCGGTGACAGCACGATCCCCATCACCAGCGCAAGCGCCATAGGGGCGGCCAGATCACTTATCGCATCCAAGGCAGCGACTGTTACAATGACCGCGAGGACGATCACGGCAAGCTGCGACATGCGTTCCATTCAATTCCTTTCAGGGTGAAAACCGGCCCGCTTAAAAATCGGGGGGAAGCCCCCCCGAAAAAATGTCCTAGCGTTTGGTCGCGCCATTCGGGCGCGCACCGCCCTTATCCGCCGAGGATGCTTTGGCGGCGGCAGCGCTCGTCGCGCTTTCCGCGTCATCCTCTGTCGCGCTTTTTTGCGATGAGGCGGCCTTCTCGGCACGCGCGGCCCCGGCCTTGCCAATTGCCTCGCCCACCGCCTTTGCAACGCCAGCCACCGCTGCCGCCTTTGCAGCATCTTTGACGGTCTGGCTGCCGGTCGTTTTGTCGGCGGGCTCCTCTGCATCCTTTTCGGCCTCGCCCGATACGAACGGGTCCATTAGCCTTGACGCTTTGGCCATCAGGTTCTGGGCGACAAGCGCAGCGGCTGGCGTAATCACGGCACCAACGGCACCGGGGGCCGCGGCTTGCAGGGCCGCCCGGGTGCGCGGCATCAGCCACGCGACACCGATACCGGCAGCAAGACCCAAGGCCGCAGCTTGCAGCGGATTGCGCCGCGCCAGCGTCTGCCCCTTATGCCACATACTCTCGTCGCGACCGCTGGCAGACATCAGGGAAGCGAAGCTTTGCTCCCGCGCCTTGAGAATGCGCTCCTTCGCGTCCTCGCCAAAGGAAGACAGGCCATGATGGAAGGCGTCGGACAGTTCCTGCGCAAGATCGGCAGTGATGGTCGCCTTTTTCTGGGCCAGTTTTGATGCCTCTGACAGTTTGGCAGAGCCTGCCTCGGCAACGTCTTCCGCAGCTTTGCCCGCCTCACTGCGCAGGGTTGCGAAGCTTTCTTCCAGGCGATGCTGCGCACGATCCCGGGCTGCGATCGCCCGCGCTTTCCACGCCTCGGCGGCCTTTGCGGTTGCCTCTTCGGCTGTCTCTTTGGCTGGCGTGCGTTTGCCGCCAAAAATCAGCCAGGCCACCCCGGCCGCCAATGCGGCAGCAGCAATGGGATGCGCCTTTGCCGTGGTGGTCGCCGATGTTGCCGCAGATTGCGCGCCCCGTCGCAGCGCCTCTCCGCCGCCGGCAAGCTTTTGGGTGAATTCATCCGAAGGCGTCAACGTGCCTTTCAGCTCATCCCAGATCGCCATCAGCGCGGCCTCGGTGGCTTCTGCCTCGGCGATCAGATCTTTGGTTTTACGAGAAGTCGTCATGGCGATCTCCTTTCGTGAAAGGGTTCAAATTGGATTTCTAGGACGCGGCGGGCGGCGAGAAGTCAGCGCCCGTCGGAAATAGCTTCGGGCCATCAGCCCGAGCAGGAGCGCTGTTACGACGCTGCCCCCCGCCACAGCCGCATAGGCCAGCCCTGGCGACAGCCCGGCCATGGTCTGCAAGCCCGCGGCTACAGCCAACAGCGCGAAAACAAGCGCCAAAACGATCAAGACCGCCGCAACCAGAGCAATCGCGACAGCGAGCAGAATGCTGTTGAACCGGCTTGCTGCTTCGGCCTTGATCAGCGCCATCCGCACAGCCAGAAACCTGCGCGCCAGAACAAGGACGCGGGTAAACAGCGATACGGGGCTGGTGTCAGATTGTGCCATAGGGCCTTTCTTCCTGATGCCATCTCGCGCGAGCAACCACGCGACGCGGCTAGATGCGGTTGGCCTTGCTGCGCGGGCCCATCAAGAGCCAGATTACGAAGCCAACGATCGGCAGTAGAATGATCAACAAAGACCACAGCACTTTGCGGCCGGTTGAAGCCGAAGAGCCGATGACCGAGATGATCGCCCAAAGGTCCAAAGCCAGAATGATAAGGCCGCCAAAGCCGCTCAGTTGAAACATGTTCATTTCCATTTACCTCTCCTCGAATACCCCTCGCGCCCTGCGGCGGCTTATGTCGGGTGTTGGATGATAAACGCGCTAGCGGGTGGATTGGTTCCCTGCGTCAATGAAACTCCGTCGCCGTATGCTGGGGCGCGATGGGCGCGCGGCACTTTTAATGATGCGCGTTTGTGATGCTTCGCGCAGTTCAAAGCGCCCCGCGTCCCGTTAATTAATGCGCCAAAAGGGAACCGTTCTTGGCCGTCGGCGTTATCACCCCATCAGCGCAGAGGCGCATCTATATAGGAGTTTATCATGCTAGGCTGGGCACTTACGTTTCTTGTGGTTGCATTGATTGCAGCCGTTCTCGGGTTCGGTGGGATTGCGGGGGCATCAGCCTCCATCGCGCAAATCCTGTTCTTCATATTCATCGTTCTCTTCGTCGTGGCGATGATTGCGCGGGCAGTACGTGGCAAGCCGCCGCTCTGACACATCTCTTCGATCCGAACGACAATGTTGAAAAAGCCGCCCCTCTGGCGGCTTTTTTAATGCGCGAAATCCGGTTCATAGAGCTGAAAAGACGAGCCGCCGAAGAATATCCGGGTCGAATGGCATCGAAAGCCAGGGAACGCCTTCGCGCTGCGCTATCTCTTGCTGATCCAGCAGAACCACCCGCAAGCCACGTTGTTTTGCCAGATCAAAAAGGTCACCCTCGCTTCTGGCCAGATGCAAAATCGCGGTTGTGCGTGCGTCACAGGCGTTCAGCGCCGCGATTGCCTCGGCCCTGTCATGGCACAGCGTCACCTCTGCCGAGGGGTCATGCGAGAGCACAGTTTCGGCCATATCCATACCGATCAGAATTGTCGGTTCATAAATGATGAATCGATGCTGCATGACAGGAGCCCCCCAGAAGAAAGAGCGTTTATGGAACCAAACCGTCTTCCGCGCATTAAACTGTGACGTATGAGGAGAATTGTTTTGCCAATTGCATGTAAAGATTGCCCCCTCCGCCAATGCGAGGCGTTCATCCCGATGACGGACGCCGAATTGCAGTTCATGCAGAAGTTCAAGACGGGTGAAATGACGGTAGAGCGGGGAACGACGATCCTGCTTGAGGGGTCTTCCTCGCCGCAACTTTACACCGTTCTGTCCGGTATGGGCCTGCGCTACAAGACATTGGCGGATGGGAGCCGGCAAGTCATCAACCTGATCTTCCCGGGTGATTTTCTGGGCCTCCAAGCAGGACTGATGGGCGAGATGGGGCATTCAGTGGAAGCGTCCTCTGACATGACGCTCTGTGTCTTCAACCGCGCGGCTTTGTGGTCGGTGTTTCAGGTAAGCCCGGCTCGTGCTTACGACCTGACATGGATCGCCGCGGTCGAGGAGCATTTCTTGGGCGATGCCATTGCCACCATCGGTCAACGGGATGCAGCGGGTGCGCTGGCTTGGGCATTCCTGCGCATTTTCCGCCGTGGGCAGGGGCTGGGGCTTATCAAGGGGGGCAAGATGCCGCTGCCTTTCCGGCAACAGGACCTTGCCGATGCTTTGGGTCTCTCGCTTGTCCATACCAACAAGACGCTCAAACGCTTTCGTGAGGCAGGTCTGATGACCTGGGCGCGCGGGGTCTTGCAT
>JBFHGI010000012.1:0-13935 GCA_041583175.1 Pseudorhodobacter sp.
ACCCGTTTTGTAACAAGCTTTGTAGCAGTCAAACGGGAAAACCCTTGTGTTTGCAAGGGTATATAACGATTTCAATGAGTTAAGATGGTGCTGTGAGAGAGGATTGAACTCTCGACCTCACCCTTACCAAGGGTGTGCTCTACCACTGAGCTACCACAGCATCCGGCGCTTTGCGGGGTGATCCGCAGGGCGTGGCGGCTGATTAGTCGGAAATCTCAGATGGTGCAAGGGTAATCTGGACGCTTTTTCACGCTTGCGGTAGAGAGGGGGGATGAATGACAAGTCACCAAACCCTCTTCCGGCCCAAAATACAGGCGCGCAGCGCCAAAAGACGGGTGCGGAACTGCGGGAAGAACGATCAAAGGCGGCGTTGAAGGCCAATATGGCCCGGCGCAAGGCACAGGCAAAGGCCCGGACGGGCCAGAACAACGAAAAAAGTCAGGGGCAGTAAATGGATTCGATTCTGGTACGCGGCGGGGGTGAATTGAACGGGGTGATCCCGATTGCGGGTGCAAAGAATGCCTGTCTCACGCTGATGCCCGCAACGCTTCTGACGGAAGAGCCGCTGACGCTGACCAATGCGCCGCGCCTGTCGGATATTCGCACCATGACGCAACTTCTGGGCTCGCTCGGGGCCGAGGTGGCGAGCCTTCAGGGCGGGCAGGTCTTGGCGATGTCGAGCCACGACATCCATAACCATACCGCTGACTATGACATCGTGCGCAAGATGCGGGCCTCTATTCTGGTGCTGGGGCCGATGCTGGCGCGGGATGGGCATGCGATTGTGTCGCTGCCCGGTGGCTGCGCGATTGGCGCGCGCCCGGTGGATATGCACCTGCAGGCACTGGAGGCCTTGGGCGCCGATCTGGAGTTGCGCGACGGCTATGTGCATGCGCGCGCGCCCGGCGGGCGTCTGAAGGGCGCGGTGATCGAGTTCGGCTTTGCCTCGGTCGGGGCGACGGAGAATGCGCTGCTGGCGGCGACGCTTGCCAAAGGCACGACCGTGATCAAGAACGCCGCGCGTGAGCCGGAGATCGTGGATCTTGCGCAATGTCTGCGCCGGATGGGGGCGCAGATCGAAGGGGAAGGCACCAGCACCATTACCATTCAAGGGGTGGACCGCCTGGGCGGCGCCACGCATCCGGTGGTAACTGACCGGATCGAGCTTGGCACCTATATGCTCGCGCCCGCGATCTGCGGGGGGGAGGTGGAATGCCTTGGCGGCCGGATCGAGCTTGTTGGCGCGTTTTGCGAAAAGCTCGACGCTGCGGGGATTTCGGTCGAGGAAACCGAGCGCGGTTTGAAGGTCAAGCGCAAGAACGGGCGTGTCAGCGCCGTCGATGTGACGACAGAGCCGTTTCCCGGTTTTCCGACAGATTTGCAGGCGCAGATGATGGCGCTTTTGTGCACGGCGGAAGGAACGTCGGTGCTGGAAGAGAAGATCTTTGAGAACCGCTTCATGCATGCGCCGGAATTGATCCGCATGGGGGCCAAGATTGATGTTCATGGCGGCCACGCCACGGTAACAGGTGTGGAAAAGCTGAAAGGCGCGCGGGTCATGGCGACCGATCTGCGGGCCTCTGTCAGCCTGATCCTGGCCGCGATGGCGGCTGAAGGGGAAACCGTGGTGAGCCGCGTCTATCACCTTGATCGCGGCTATGAGCGGGTGGAGGAGAAACTGGGCGCTTGCGGCGCGCATATTGAACGGATCGCCTCATGAGTGATGCGCGGTTTGAAGATGGGGATGAGGCTCCGCTGGCGCTTCTGGCCGAGGATGCGGATGACTTGCAGGTTATTTCGGCACTGTTGCAGGATTCGGTTCTGGCGGTGTCCGACATGCGGTTTGTCGCCAGGCGGCGGGAATTTGCACTGCTGCTGAACCGGTTTCGCTGGGAAGACCGCGCCGCGGCAGAGCGGGCAGGGCGCGCCTATGAGCGCGTGCGCTGTGTGCTCATGTTTCAGGATGTGACGGCGGTGCGGTCGCAAGGGATTCACCAGTTGGAAGAGGGTACGATTCTGTCGCTTCTGTCGATCGCGTTTGAACCTGGCGAGGACGGTACGGGGCGCGTCGTGTTGACGCTGGCGGGGGATGGAGCGGTGGCGCTGGAGGTGGAGGCCTTGAACGCGACGCTGCGTGATGTAACGCGGCCCTATGTTGCCCCGTCGCGCAAGATGCCGGAGCATCGTTGAGCATTGAACCGGCGGGGGGCGCTGCCCCCGCACCCCCGAGGTATTTGGTCCAAGATGAAATAGGTTCGGATTGGCGCTGCGCTTTGCAAGCGACGGGTTCCGGACTGATTGGCGGGTCCGCCTTGAGGTGATGGGGCGGGCGCGCTATGGGGGGCTTGCGTGGATAAAAAGGGTAAGTGATGCCGGTTTTCCTTTCGACTTCGGATGCGGATTTTGAGATGCGGTTTGCGGCACTCTTGGGGGCCAAGCGCGAAGACAGCGTCGATGTGGATGATATCGTTTCAGGCATCATTGCGGAGGTGCGCGCGCGCGGCGATGCCGCTGTTCTGGAGATGACCGCGAAGTTTGACCGTCTGGACCTGGCGCCGGACACATTGCGGTTCTCGGCGGAGGAGATTGCAGCGGAATGTGCCAAAGTCTCCTCTGAGGACCGTAAGGCGCTGGAATTGGCGGCGGAGCGTATCCGCGCCTATCACAGCCGCCAGAAGCCTGAAGATGCGATGTGGGAAGAGGAGACAGGGGCGCGGCTCGGTTGGCGCTGGAGTGCGGTTTCTGCGGCGGGGCTTTATGTGCCGGGGGGGCTGGCGAGCTATCCTTCCTCGGTGCTGATGAACGCCATTCCGGCCCAGGTTGCAGGGGTGGAGCGTTTGGTGATTTGCTGCCCGACACCGGATGGGGTTGTGAACCCGTTGGTCCTGCTGGCGGCGCAGATTTCCGGCGTGGACGAGATTTACCGCATCGGTGGGGCGCAGGCGATTGCGGCACTTGCCTATGGCACGGCGTCGATCGCGCCGGTGGACAAGATCACAGGGCCGGGGAACGCCTTTGTGGCGGCCGCAAAGCGGCGTGTGTTTGGCAAGGTGGGCATTGATATGATCGCCGGTCCTTCGGAAATTCTGGTCATTGCGGATCGCGACAATGACCCTGACTGGATTGCTTTGGACCTGCTGAGCCAGGCGGAGCATGACGAAAGCGCGCAGAGTATTCTGGTGACGGACGATGCCGCTTTTGGGGATGCTGTGGCGCAAGCCGTTGAAAAGCGGCTAGAAACCTTGGAGCGCCGCGCGATCGCGGGGCCGAGCTGGCGTTACAACGGGGCGGTAATCGTAACGCGCGATCTGGCAGAGGCTGCGCGGCTGTCCAACCGCGTGGCGCCGGAGCATCTGGAGCTTTGTGTCGCCGATGCTGAGGCGCTATCGGCGCAGATCACCCATGCGGGGGCAATTTTCCTCGGGCAATACACGCCCGAAGCCATCGGGGATTATATCGGCGGGCCGAACCATGTGTTGCCGACGGCGCGTTCGGCGCGGTTTTCCAGCGGGCTTTCGGTGCTCGATTTCATGAAGCGTACCACACTGGCGCAAATGACCCCCGCTGCCTTGCGCGCCATTGGCCCTTCGGCCGTGCGTTTGGCGACGTCGGAAAGCTTGCAGGCGCATGGGCTTTCGGTGCAGGCCCGTTTGGACCGTTTGAACGACTGAAGCGTTGCGCAGGAAACCTGAATGACGTGACGCGACACGCGCTAACCCCTTGCACCACGGGGCGCAAAAGGCCATCAAGCCCAAGTAGACGCGATGGATTGTGACAGATGAACCGTATTTGCCATATCGAGATAGACGAAACCGGGCTGGCAACGCCGACCCCCGAGATCGAGCAAGAGCGCAAGGTCGCAATCTTCGATCTGTTGGAGGACAATAGTTTCGCGCTTCCCAAACGGGAGGGCAAGGCGGTGCCGGATGGGCCCTATCGGCTTGGCCTTGCGATTCGCGAAGGCCGTCTGGTTTTCGACATGGCGACGGAAGCCGCCGAAAAGGTGGGGGAGTTCCATCTGTCCCTTGGCCCCTTCCGGCAAGTGGTGAAAGACTATTTCCAGATTTGCGAAAGCTATTTCGAGGCGGTCAAGCGCCTGCCACCCAGCCAGATCGAGGCCATAGATATGGCACGGCGCGGCATCCACAATGAAGGCGCGCGGGTCTTGCAGGAACGGCTTGAAGGCAAGGCCGAGGTTGATATCGACACGGCCCGCCGCCTCTTCACCCTGATTTGTGTCTTGCACTGGGGCTGAGCGTGGCGGGGTTCCCTCAATCGGTGCTGTTCTGTTGCGATCACAACGCTGTGCGCTCGCCAATGGCCGAAGGGTTGATGAAAAAGATGTACGGCCAGCGGGCCTATGTGCAATCGGCGGGCGTCAAGAACGACATGGAGATTGACGGCTTTTCCATCGCCGTTTGCGCCGAACTCGGGATCGAGATCTCGCGCCATCGCAGCCGCTCGTTCGAGGAGATGCAGGAATGGGGCGATGATCTGAGCCAGTTTGATCTGATCATCGCCCTGTCCCCTGCCAGCCAGCGCATGGCTTTGGAACTGACACGGTTTCATCATCTGGATATCGAATACTGGCCAATACTGGACCCGACAGGCCTTGGTGACGCGCGTGAGGCGAAACTGGCCGCTTATCGGCAGGCGCGGGATCAGATTCGTTCCAAGATGCTGGAACGGTTTGGCCCGCCCACAGAGGAAGAGACATGAGCAGAGATCTGATTTCACGCTATTACGCAGCCTTCAATGCAGGCGATGCCGCGGGCATGCTGGACTGCGTGACCGAAGATGTAGAGCATCGCGTGAATGAAGGCGGCATCCGTCGGGGGCGCGAGATGTTTGCCGAGTTTTGCGGGCATATGGGCGTCAGCTATCGCGAGGAATTGCGCGATATCGTGGTGTTCTGCAACGAAGACAGCAGTCGGGCTGCTGCCGAATTCACCGTGCATGGCACCTATTTGCAGACCGATCCCGGCTTGCCCGAGGCGAAGGGGCAGACCTATATCCTGCCGGCAGGGGCGTTCTTCGACATTCGGGAGGGCAAGATTTCCCGCGTGACGACGTTCTACAATCTCAATGATTGGGTCGCGCAGGTCTCGTGATCGGTTTACGCGCCTTGATGGGGCCAGCGCTGGACGCGGCCTTGGATGATGTGGCCGCCCTGCGTATCGCGGTGTTTCGCGATTGGCCCTATCTCTATGACGGTTCGCTGGAGTATGAACGGCGCTATCTTGAAAGCTATCGCAACAGCGCGGGTGCCATCGTGGTCGGGGCTTTTGACGGTGAAACGCTGATCGGTGCTGCGACGGGCACACCGATGGAAGACCACGCCGACGAATTCGCCACCGCTTTTGCGGGGCAGGGCCTGCCGCTGGACCAGATTTTCTATTGTGCGGAATCGGTTCTTTTGCCTGCGTATCGGGGGCAGGGCCTCGGCCACCGCTTCTTTGATCTGCGAGAGGATCACGCCCGCAAGCTGGGCCGCAGCCATGTTGCCTTTTGCTCTGTCGTCCGGCCACAGAGCCATCCGCTGCGCCCCGCGCAAGCTCGCTCGAACGAGGCTTTCTGGCGCGGGCGGGGTTACGCGCCTTTGCCCGGTGTCATGGCCGAATTCGAATGGACCGATCTGGGCGACCCCGCGCCCAGCCGTAAACCGCTCCAGTTCTGGATGCGCACACTCTGAAAGGATGCCGCCTTGAAAATCGCCGCCGCCGCCTATCCCTTTACCTTCTTCAACCGTTTTGACGAGTACAGCGCCAAAATCACCACTTGGGTCGCGGATGCCGTCGGCCAAGGGGCAGAGTTGCTGGTGTTTCCGGAATATGGCGCGATGGAGCTGGCAAGCCTTGGTGGCAAAGCGGTGGCCGAGGATATTGAGGCCGCCTTGCATGAGGTGGCGCGCCATGGCCCCGCCGTCGATGCGCTGCATAGCGCTTTGGCGGCAGAGCATGGGGTGTATATTCTCGGTGCCTCTACCCCGTTCTTTGTTGGCGAGCGACCGGTGAACCGCGCGACGCTTTATGGCCCGCAAGGGATCATCGGCTATCAGGACAAACAGATCATGACGCGCTTTGAACGTGATCCGTGGAATGTGGTTGCCGGGCAAGGGCTGAAGGTCTTTGACACGCCGATTGGCAAGATCGGTATCGTGATCTGCTATGACAGCGAATTTCCGCTTCTGGCGCGGGCGCTGGTGGATGCGGGGGCCGAAATCCTGCTCGCGCCGTCTTGCACCGACAGTCTGGCAGGCTTCACGCGGGTGCGCGTCGGCTCCATGGCGCGCGCGCTGGAGAACCAGTGCATTGTCGTGCATGCGCCCACGGTCGGCCATTGTGATTTCTGCCCTGCGGTGGATGAGAATGTCGGCTCGGCTGCGATTTACGGCCCGCCGGATCGGGGCTTTCCAGCCAACGGGATTTTCGCGGAAACCCCGCTGAACACACCGGGTTGGGCGGTGGCAGAGGTGTCGCTGGAGGCCGTGCATGAGGTCCGTCGCGACGGTGGTGTGCTCAACCATCAGCATTGGGCCGAACAATTGCAGCGCATTGATTCCAACGCCTGAGGGTTTCGTACTGCGATTCGCGGCATACCCTGGCAAGGCCGGAGGAGGGGGCTCGATGCCCCCGAGACCGGCTTGCCCGTTCCGGTAGCGGCGTGGGGCGTTGAAAAACCTGGGTGTTTTGGCATTTGTGACAAGGCGCGCCGCCCTACGCTTCACGGAAAAGAGTGCATTGGCCAATCGTTAGCGGGCGTCTGCTGGCCAGTTTTTATCCGTACTGTCATAAAAGTGTTACCTTTGTCTTGCACAACCTGAGCGCGCCCCCGCTTGGCTTCGGGCAAGCCGACTAGGGGCGATCAGACAGGACACAGCCATGAAGACTGGAATGCTGAATTTGGTGATCGTGGCGGGCAGGCTCCCTGCGGCGCCCGCTTGCGCCTTCGGGCGGAATTCGCGTTGGCGCCCCGGTTTCAGGGCATCCGCTCAGCAAAAGACAGCGGTCTGAAAATTGTATCACTGACCACATCGGTCAACGGAGGAAGAAAATGCAAAACGAACCCCATATCGCCCGCGCGTTCGATCGTGATCTGGAGGCGGTACAGGCGCTGGTTCTGAAAATGGGCGGTCTGGTTGAGGCGGCCTTGCTGGATGCAGCCGTGGCCCTTGAAAGCCGCGACGACGAATTGGCAGCGACCATCCGTAAAGGTGATAACGCCATTGATTTGCTGGAAGAGCAGATCAACCAGGAGGCTGCGCGCATCATAGCGTTGCGCTCCCCGACTGCGGGTGATTTGCGCACTGTGCTGACCGTGATGAAGATTGCCGGTTCGTTGGAGCGTTGCGGCGACTATGCCAAGAACCTCGCGAAACGTTCGGTCGTGCTGTCACAGATGCCGCCGATCGAAGGCGCAACCGGCGCGATCCGGCGGATGGCGAAGGCCGTGCAGATGCAGTTGAAACATGCGCTCGACAGCCTGATCCAGCGCGATGTGGAGCTTGCCGAAAATGTCCGCCAGAATGATGCCGAGGTGGATCAGATGTATAACGCGCTGTTCCGCGAATTCCTGACCCATATGATGGAAGACCCGCGCCACATCTCGGCCTGTATGCATCTGCATTTCATCGCCAAGAATATCGAACGGGTGGGTGACCATGCCACCGGCATTGCCGAGCAGGTGATCTATCTAGTCACCGGCGCTTTGCCCGAGGATGCACGCCCCAAGGCAGATACCACCTCCTCGGCCGTTCTGACGCAGGGGCAGGGCTGATGTCGCCGACCGAACAGCCAACGGTATTGCTGGTCGAGGATGAGCCGGCGCAGCGCGAGGTTCTGGCCTATAACCTGGAGGCCGAGGGCTTTCGGGTGGTGCAGGCGGTGGACGGCGAAGAAGCCTTGATGCTGGTCGAAGAATCCACGCCCGACTTGATCGTTCTGGATTGGATGCTGCCGCATGTCTCGGGGATCGAGGTTTGCCGCCGCCTGAAAATGGCCCCCGAAACCCGCAACATCTGCATCATCATGCTTTCCGCCCGCGCCGAAGAGGTGGACCGCGTAAGGGGGCTGGAAACCGGTGCCGATGATTACGTCATCAAGCCCTATTCGGTGGTCGAACTGATGGCACGGGTACGGGCCGGTTTGCGCCGTGCGCGGCCTGCGACAATGGGCCTGGTGCTGGAATATACGGATGTGCGCTTGGACACCGAAACCCACCGGGTCTTTCGCGGCGATAAGGTTCTAAAGCTTGGCCCGACAGAGTTCCGCCTGCTCAGCACCTTCATGGAAAAACCGGGCCGTGTCTGGGGCCGTGACCAGTTGCTGGACCGTGTCTGGGGCCGCGATATCTATGTCGATACCCGTACCGTCGACGTGCATATTGGCCGTTTGCGCAAGGCCTTGTGCCAGCATGGCGGCGAGGATCTGTTGCGCACGGTGCGCGGGGCCGGTTACGCGCTGGGCTGACGGGGCAGGGATTTCCAGCCTGCCCCTTGACCCTGCCGCTTCTATCCCCGACATCATGGGGAAACAAAGGAGCGGCCCATGGCGAAGCCAGAGATGACAGCGACAGAATTCTTGCATATCCGCAGGTCGGTTCCCGCCAAAATGCTGGGCCTTCCGGTGCCGGATCGCTCGGCCTTGCAGCCGCTCTTGACCGCCGCGATGCGGGTGCCGGATCACGGCAAGCTGGAGCCGTGGCGTTTTCTGGTGCTGGAGCGCGGGGCCATGATCCGGCTTGCGCAACTGGCCAGAACCCGCGCCGCGGCGCTCGGGCTGGATGAAGACCGCACCGCCAAAGGGGCGGGCCAGTTTGAAACCGGAAATCTGGCCGTTGTCGTGATCTCGGCGCCCAAGCCCTCGGATAAAATTCCGGAAATCGAGCAGGTCTATTCTGCGGGCGCGGCGTGCCTGTCCTTGCTGAATGCGGCGCTTGCTGCGGGCTGGGGCGCGAATTGGTTGTCGGGCTGGCCAGCCCATGACCGCGACTTCGTCGCGCAAGGCTTCGGGCTGTCTGGTGGCGAAACCGTCGCGGGTATCATCCATATCGGCACCGCCAGCAGCGCCCCGCCAGAACGTCCGCGCCCCGATGTGGACGCCTTGGTGACCTGGGTGTCCGAATGATCTTTTCCGATTTCGCGAAGGCCGTCGCCCAGCTTGGTGACCGTCGCTTCCGGCGCGTCATGCTTTGGGGCGTCGGGCTGACCTTCATGCTACTGGTCATGGTCTACGCGCTGTTTTTGTGGGCGATCCAGAGCTTCACACCCGAGGTGATCGACATTCCCTTTGTTGGTCCGGTCGGTGGCCTTGGCACCTTGCTCAGCTGGGGTTCGGCGCTGTTCATGATCGGGTTGTCGGTGTTTCTGATGATGCCTGTCGCCTCGGCCTTCACCTCGCTGTTTCTGGACGATGTGGCGCAGGCGGTCGAAGACAGGCATTACCCCGCCTTGCCGCCCGCGCAAAAGCAGAGTTTCGGGGACTCCGTGATTGATACGCTGAACTTCTTTGCGCTGCTGGTGACGGTGAACGTGTTGGCGTTGATCCTTTACGCCTTTGCGGGGCCGTTCATTCCGGTGGTGTTCTGGGCGGTGAATGGTTTGCTGCTGGGGCGGGAATATTTCACGCTGGTCGCGGCGCGGCGCATGGGGCGCAAGGCGGCGAAGGCGCTCCGGAAACGTCACTGGCTGACGGTGTGGTGGGCAGGGGGATTAATGGCCGCACCCCTCTCCATTCCTTTGGTGAACCTGTTGATTCCGGTTCTGGGGGCCGCCACTTTCACCCATTTGTTCCACCGCCTGAACGCGATGGAACAGCATCGCTGAGGCTTAGCCGCCTGTCGAGACGGGCGGCATCCGGTGCATCCAGTCGAAATCCCGCACCGAGATGACACCAGAGAGGATGATCCCGCAGAGCGCCACCCAGATGACAATCGCGGCAAGCGTCGTGATCCATGCCTTGCGCTTTACCACAAAGCCGGATGGCGCGCTGGCGGGGGTTCCGGGCACGACCTCACCCGCGTCGCCTTGCGATTTGAACCGCAGGGGGAGGACGACGAAAAAGGTCATGAACCATGTGACGGCGAACAGAACGGCGGCTGCGGTGATGGTCATACTTGCTCCAGTTCTACCAGACAGCCGTTGAAATCCTTTGGATGCAGGAACAAAACGGGTTTGCCATGCGCGCCAATTTTCGGCTCGCCGCTGCCCAGCACCCGCGCGCCTGCCGCTTTCAGCTTGTCGCGCGCGGCAAGAATGTCATCGACCTCATAACAGATATGGTGGATGCCGCCTGCGGGGTTCTTTTCCAGAAACCCGTTGATGGGGGAGTTTTCGCCCAACGGGTACAGCAGTTCGATTTTGGTATTCGGCAACGTAATGAAAACCACTGTCACCCCGTGATCCGGTTCGTCCTGCGCGGGGCCGACATTGGCACCTAGCGTGTCGCGATATTGGGCAGATGCCGCCTCCAGGTCTGGCACGGCGATGGCAACATGGTTCAGGCGTCCGATCATCATAACTTCTCCGAAAGGGCTGTTGCCCTGCTATATGCGGCGGCAGGCGGGTCAGGGCAAGGGGACGCGCCGCCGCAGGCAAGTCTTGCATGTTTAATTGCATCTGTCCGGGCTTTGTTTACCGGACATTAGGCATTTCTGGTGCCAACTCGTCTTGTGAACCCAGCACGAAGGAAATGCGATTCCCCAGACCCACGCACCCTCCTTGCCCGAAGGTCCCGGTTTTACCCCGGTGACGCTGCGCGGCGCCCTTCCTTTGGCCAATGTGACGATTCTGGCGGTGGAGGATAGCCGCTTTGCATCCGAAGCGTTGCGCCTTTTGTGCAATCGCAGCGGGGCGCGCTTGCGGCGTGTTGAAACAATGGCGGCCGCACGGCGGCATCTGGCGGTTTACCGCCCTGATGTGGTGCTGGTGGATCTTGGCTTGCCCGACGGCAGCGGGCTGGATCTTATCCGCGACTTGACGTGGCCGGGGGCGCTGGATGCCGTTGTGCTGGCGATCAGCGGTGACCCGGGTTTATGGTCGGCTGCGGTGCGTGCGGGGGCGGCGGGGTTCTTGCAGAAACCGTTGGAGACATTGGCGGGGTTCCAACAGGTGTTGCTCTCCCATTTGAAAGGGCAACCGCGCGGGCCGTTGCCGGATGACACGCCGCTTATCCATCCGGATCGACAGGCACTGCACGACGATCTGGTTCATGCCGCCAGTTTGCTTGATGAAGGGCAGCAGGGAACCCGCCGCTATATCGCGGATTTCGTGCAGGGCGTCGCCCGCAGTTGCCATGATGACGATTTGCAAGATGTCGCCGCCGCCGCTCGCGCCTCGGCAGAGGGGCGTGAAAGCTTGGCGCGGCTTCTCGCTCAGCGTATCAGCGGTACGCAAGATGCCTTCTTGCGGGCCACAGCAAAACCCTCATGACGCGGTGCGCTCAAGCGAGGCTAGATTTTTTCTGCGCAGGGTCGTCATTGGCGCGGACAAGGCAGGTCAGATCGCTCAGCCGTTCGCGTTGCTTGCCCGAAGCGTCGAAATTCGCCGGGGCAAGCCAGGCCTGAAACGCTTCACGCAGCGCGGGCCATTCTTTGTCGATCACCGAAAACCAGGCGGTATCACGATTGCGTCCTTTGACCACCGCTGCTTGCCGGAATACGCCCTCATAGGAAAAACCAAGGCGCTGCGCGGCCCGGCGTGAGGCCATATTGGCCGCGTTGCATTTCCATTCATAGCGCCGATAGCCCGCGTCAAAAGCCCATTGCATCATCAGATACATCGCCTCGGTCGCCATCACGGTTTTCTGCAATTCGGGGCTGATGCAGATATGCCCGACCTCGATGGAACCGGCACTTGGTGTGATCCGCAAGAAGCTGGCAAGCCCGCCTGCCTGACCGCTGGCCAGATTGCGCATAACAAAGAAATGCGGGTCGGACAGGGCGGCCATTTCCTTGGCCCAACGGTGATAGGCCGCCGCAGAGGTGAAAGGCCCGTAAGGCATGTAATCCCACAGGTCATCGTGGCCACTGAATGCGCGGTGCAAATCGGCGGCATGGTGATCCGCGTCCAGCCGCTCCAACCGGATATGCTTGCCGATCAGCGGGGCGGTGTCGGGGCCAACGGGCGGCACCCAACGCGAGAGGTCTTTTTCCATGCGAGGCCTTTATGCCTTGGGTCACTGCCCTCGTTATGCTTTGGGATTGCCTGAACAACAAGCGGATTTCGGCGGCAGGCGCGCTACAGGATCAGGCCGGGATTTGGCCCCATCTCTAGCCCCGGAAACACCGATCGCTCCAGCGTGGCGGCATCCAGCCCGTACAGCCCGCGCATCGCCCAAGCGGCCCACGCGCGGACATCTGTTGTCGGCATCAGGTCGCGCCGGTCATAAAGGGCGGCTTCGGACAGACCCGGCCAGGGGCCATAGACCTGCCCGCCCCGCAACGCGCCGCCCGCCATAACCATCACGCCGCCGGTGCCATGGTCGGTGCCGGCACTGCCGTTGTGGCGGGCCGTGCGGCCAAATTCGGTCATCGCAAGCAAAGTCGTGCGGCCCCACACATCCGCGCCGAGTTCCGCCTGCATCCGCAGGATGATCCGCTGCAAGCGTGACAGCGGACGCGCGATGGCATTGGTCTGGCCGCGATGCGTATCCCAACCAGACAGCGAGAAGGCCGCGATCCGTGTTGCAGCTTTCAAGCGGCCCGCCGCGAAATCGACCAGCGTATCGATATCCGGCCAGGCACGATCTGCACCCAGACCCATCGGGCCTTTTTCAGCGCTTCGGTCATCGGCTTTACGCGGTTCGCGGCCCGATAGCTGGGCGGAAAGCGTCATCGCCTCTGCTCCGGCTTCGCGGAAAAGTGCATCATCGTGGTAGATATGGTCCAGCAACAAGTTGCTTTGCGCTGACAGCACCAGATTGACCTCGGGCGTCCAGTTGCGGCTGGGGCCGGGGCCTGCCAGCAGCGGCAACGCCTCGCGCCCCACGGCATAGGCGGTTTCTGCCGACAGGCCCGGCACGGCCTGCAGCATTCGGTTCAGCCAGCCATCGCGCTGGGCGTCAATTGCGACATCCATGCCCGTGCCGGACTCCAGCAAGGATTGCCCGTCAAAATGGCTGCGTTTGTCGCGGTAGGGGGTAGAGGTCGCATGCACAAAACCCAATTGCCCCGCGCGCCACAGGGGCTGCAAGCCACCCAAGGCGGGATGCAGCGCAAAGGGGCCGGAAAGGGCAATTTCGCTTGGGGTCAAACCGGGGCGCAGGGCGGCGAATTCAGGGTCCCCGACGGGTTGCACCACATCCAGCCCATCCATACCGCCCCGCAGGATCACGACGATCAGGCGGTTTTCTCCCAATCCCGCCCCTTGCGCCAGGGTCACCGATGTCAGCAATGGATGCGCCGCAGCGGAGCATCCGACCGCCGCCAAGCCTCGTATGAAGTCTCTGCGGTCCATCCCTATCTCCTGTTGAACGCGGGGGAGGCGAGTACCAATCCTACGCCTTCACGTTTGGATTCCGCCCGTTCGGCAGCCCAGATAAGGCGTTCATCCGCAGCCGAACCTAGTGCAGTTTTGGCAAATGCAGGTGGGTCGGGCATCGGGATGACCAGGCGGCCGGGCACCTCCATCGCCCAAGCGATCCGCGCGCCAAGGCCCTGCGGGGTGATCCAGGCGGTTTCTTCTTCGGTCCAGCCATCCGGCCCGTTGGGCTTTTGCCAGTCCTGCCCCATCAGAGCCATTGGTCGCATAACCATCCGGTTGAAAGGCCCGCGCCCCATTTTGCGCAATTCGTCCCCGGTCATCCCAAGCGCGCGCAGCGCTGTCAGCAGAAAGTCGACGGGCTGGCGGGCTTTCTTCAAGGTCGGTTCCCAGGCGGCCGGGTGGTGCAGCAAGGCCGCGTAAACTGTGCCGAGTTCGCCGCCGCTGTCTTGATAGGC
>JBFHGI010000013.1:0-13642 GCA_041583175.1 Pseudorhodobacter sp.
ATGCCCGCATCATCGGGGATGCACATCTGGCCATTGCCTCCTTCGGTGGAGCGTTCTTGATGATGGTTGCGCTGAATTACTTCTTTGATGAAGGCAAAGACGTGCATTGGATCGCCATGTTGGAACGTCATATGGCAAAGTTTGCATCGGTGCGCGGTATGGAAGTCGCCGTCGTTCTGTCGGTAATGCTGATCTTTGCACAGATGCTGCCTGAGGCGGTTCTGGGGACATTCCTGTTCGCCGGGGTATCCGGTCTTTTGACATTCCTCGGGGTCGAGGTGATCGGCCAGTTTTTGGATGCAAGCGAAGAGGCGACAGATATTGCGGTGAAAGGCGGGCTCGGCGCGTTTCTGTATCTGGAGGTTTTGGACGCGTCGTTCAGCTTTGATGGGGTGATCGGTGCCTTTGCACTTACGCAAAACCTGTTCCTGATTGCAATCGGTCTGGGGATTGGCGCGATGTATGTGCGCTCTATGACGATCATGTTGGTTGAACGCCAGACGCTTGCCGAGTTCCGGTATCTGGAGCATGGCGCGTTTTGGTCCATCCTTATTCTGGCGACGATCATGTTCGCCCAAACCCTTGTGCATATCCCCGAAGTGATCACCGGCCTTCTGGGTGCGGGGGTCATTGGTTTGTCGCTGATGTCTTCGCTGCGCTATCGCCGGATTGCCGCGGCGACATAACGGGCGCGTGCGAAAAGGTATTGCCCGCGTGATCTACCTTTCGCGCAAAGCCTCGCGCGATTTATAAAGCGGTTTGGTCAGGTAGGTCAGAATGGTCTTGCCGCCGGTCTGTAATTCGACTTCAGCTTGCATGCCGGGTCGGATTTCCATCTTGGCTTGCCGTTCTGTCAAGTGTTTCAGATCTACCCGCAAGGTGACCTTGTAATGCGCATCGGCGTCCGGATCGCGGGCCCGCTCATCCTTGAACGTATCGGCTGACACCAGCACCACCTCACCCTGCAAAGAGCCATAGATCGTATAATCATAAGCTGAAAGCTTGATCGTCGCCTCTTGTCCCTGCCGGACAGAGGCGATGTTGGCTGGCTTAACCTTGGCCTCAATGAACATCTCTTCATCCAGCGGGACGATCTGCAAAATCTCTTCGCCGGGGCGAACGACGCCGCCAATAGTGGTGACCGACAGCTTATTGACCACGCCACGCATCGGGGCCGACAATACAGTACGATCCAATTGGTCCACAGCGCCTTTGAGCATTTGGCGTAAAGACGTAAGCTCTTTCAGCGCGTCCGAATATTCCTTGGCTCGTTCCAACTCCATCTGGGTGGTGGTTTCGGAATAACGGTTTTCGGCATCGCGAAAACTTTTGCGGGCCTTGGTCACCTCGATCAGCGGGGCAATCTCCTGTTTGTACATATTCTCCAGCAGGTCGAGTTCCTTTTGCGCCTGAATAAGCACCTGCTTCGCGCCATCCCGGCGAGCGATGAAATCGCTTTGTCGTGCGGCCAGCAGCGCCCCTTCCGAGGCGACGATATCGGGCAAGCGCTGGGCCAGTTCATCCGGCACGTCAAATTCCAGCATGCCGGCCATTTCCGCCTCCAGCCGTCGCCGCCGGATTTCAAAGCTGGCGATCTGGTCGCGCAATTCGTCGACCTTGGATTGGTATTGCGTGCCATAGAGCCTGGCGAGAGTCTGACCCGGTTCCACCGTTTGACCTTCGGCCACGTTCAGTTCGGCAAGGATACCACCTTCAAGGTTCTGGATGATCTGTGGGCGAGAAGAGGATACAACCTCACCCGGCGCGCGCACGATTTCGTCGACCCAAGCGAATGCAGCCCAGATGACGAATGTGACGACAACGCCGAATATAATCCAGATCATGCGGCCGGGGCGCTGGCCGTTTTCATCTAGCCCGTGGTCAAAAGTGGTCATCATTTGGCACCGCCTTGCGCTTTGTTCAGGTGGGCCAGCACGGCTTCTTTCGGGCCATCCACGGCCAGCTTGCCGTTTTGCATAATCAAGGTGCGAGTGGTCAGTTGCAGGATCGGGACGCGGTGGGTGGCGATAATCGCCGTGCGCCCTTCCAGCCAGTTGGACAGGCGGCTGACAAGCGTTGCTTCCAGCGTTTGGTCAAGGGCAGCTGTGGGTTCGTCCAGCAGCACGATTTGCGGATTCTGCAGCCACATGCGCGCCCAACCGATGGACTGGCGCTGACCGACCGACAGGCCTTCGCCCAGCTCTCGGATTTCAAGGTCCAGTCCGCGCGGATGATTGCGGATGAAGGGGCCGAGGCCCGCGAATTCCAAGGCCTCGTAGAGGCGTTCATCATCGCGTTCCAACTGGTTCATATTCAGATTGTCGCGGATAGAGCCGGAGAATAGCCGAACCTCTTGCCCCAGATAGCCGATGCCGCGTCGCAGGTCGCGCGGATGGATCTGGCCCATATCAACGTTGTCCAGTAAAATTCGCCCCGAGGTCGGCTCATACAGTCCAGCCAGAATGCGCAGCAGCGTCGATTTTCCGGAACCATTGGTGCCCAGCACTGCAACATGCTGGCCTGCCGGGATCTTGCAGCCTTGAATCTCGACCGTGGCGGCCGAGGATTCGTCATATTTGAAGGTCAGATTGCGCAACTCATACACGCCTGTCAGGCGTTCGCGCCCCAGATATTTGCGGCCTTGTTCCTCAACCTGTTCGGCGCCTGCGATGGCATCCAAGCCTTGCAGAGCGGCCTTGGTGTTGGACCAACGCGCCAGCGTGGCGGAAAGCTGTGCCAAGGGGCCGAGGGTGCGGCCTGTCAGGATGCCGATGGCGATGATCGTGCCCATGGTGAAATCACCGGAAAACACAAGGTAGGCCCCCGCGACCACGGCCAGCACATAGGTGGCCTGCTGCACCCCTTGCGCCCAATAGGTTAGCGCCGACGACAGGTGCCGCTGTTCTGAGGATTTCACGGCCGAAAGCGTGACCAATTCCTGCCACAGCCGTTTGACGCGATCTTCGCCCCGCTGGGTAGCCACGGTTTCTTGTTCATACACTGCTTCATACAGCAACCGAGAAGCTCGCATGGAGGCACCTTGCGTTGACTGCGTCAGCGCGATCATCTTTTTCTGGAAGAAGAATCCCGGTGCGACCATAAGGATACCGCCGATCACCAGAATCCAGACCAGATTGCCGCCGATAGAGGCGACAAGCAGCAAAAAAATCAGGATGAAGGGAATATCGGCCATGGTGCCGATGGTTGACGCGGTAAAGAATTCGCGGACCGAGGAAAACTCTCGCATGGCGCTGAAAATCTGGCTGGGCGCGCGCGTGCCTGCGGTTTGTTTCATGCCCAACAGGCGATGCATCAGGCGCGATTGTACCGTCAGCTCTATCCGTCGACCTGTTACATCCATCAGGCCCGAGCGCGCCATTTTCAACACACCTTCGAGGATCACGGCAATCAGGGCACCAAGCGCCAGAACCCATAACGTCGGCTCTGATTTATGGGGGATCACGCGATCATAAACCTGAAGGGAGAAAAGCGCCACTGCCACAGCCAGAAGGTTGGCGACCATCGATCCTGCTGCCACTTCAAGCAACTGGCGGCGGTAATGCGGAAACTCGCCCCAGAACCAATGCGCGGCGGCTCCCTTGTCGGAATGCCGCTTTTCCAAATCGGCCATCGTGGTGCGGGCACGTAGGATTTTACCTGTGAATACCTTTAGGAAATCATCCAAAGGCACGTCTGCGCGGTTGTCGGGGCAAGTGGTATCGTAAATCTCGACTGTGGTATCGGACTGGCTCAGAACCAGAACCACTTGCTCGGATTTCATCAAGGCAAGCGCAGGCCACGCGCCCTCGGTGGTTTTTGGTGCCTTTTCAACCTTGGCCGTCAGGCCCACGCCCCGCAAAGCGGCTGCGATCTCATCCAGCCCCAAAGCGCCGCTGCCTGCGGCAATCTGGATGTGTTCCAGCAAGTCAGCCGCCGAAATCTCGGACCCCAACAAGCCAGCATAGACAGAGGCGAGTTGAGCGCGCGTCATAGCGCGGCTGGTGTGACGAGGGCGGTGGGGGCGTTGCGATGGAGTAGGCCGCGCAGATGCCGCGACCGGAGCAGTGCTCCGGTCGGCATTTATGTCAAAGGCGACCACTCGGTCGTTCACATCCTGGCCCCGTCCACCAATACTCCGCGTATCTTTGCGATCTGTAAGTTGAGTAGCGCGATGTCATATTTCAGCGCCACCTGCTCTCGTTCCAAGCCTGCATAAGTTTCGTACATTCCGACCAGTTCCATCAAGGGTCTGCGGCCGAATTTGTATTGTTTTGTAAACATTTCCAGATTGCTTGCGGTTTGTGCAAGAACAGCGGCCTCTTGTACCTCGCGCGAGGTTAGGCTCGCAATCTCGCGTTCCAGCGCAATTATCTTGCGGCTGGCGTCATCGCGGGTGCTTTCAACCTTCTGGGCTGCAGCCTGCTCGCTTGCCTGCAATGCGCGCAAGCTGGCACCGGTCCCAAAACCGATGCCGTTATCCGTATCAACGCTCAGCCCACCTGTTAGACCGCCTTTAGCCAATGTACCGCTGGCGGTAAGGCCGGGCAGGAAGCCGGCCCGCGCCATTTTGGACTCGGCAATTGCACGGCGGGCTTCGCCTTCGGCTTTCAACACCGACAAAGGTTCGGACGGACCGGCGGCTGCGTTGACCGAAGACAAACCAGACAGGCCCTTCAGCGGTACTTGCGTCATGGCGTTCATCTCGGCCAAAGCGGTCGCTGCGGTCTGTTGATCCGCAGCAGCAAGGCTCTGCATTTCCGCGATCTTTTGCAAGATTACCCGCTCTTCCGACCGGTCAGACAGGCCGCCTTCGACGCGCAGCCCCATGATGCGACCGTATTCCTGCAAGGTGCCGACGCCTTTGCTGGCAGCGCTCGCCTGTGCTGTCGCGCGCTGTGCTGTTATGTAATAGGTAAGCCCTTCGTAAACGCGGGTATTCATTTCATCCGACAGGCTAACAGCCGCGATTTCTACGTCTGCAGCGGCAAAGGCGCGCTCAGCCTTGCGCTTGCCATTATCAAGCAGCACTTGTTCCACGAGAATAGAGGCAGCAAGCGTGCCGAGCGAAGTCAGGCTGATCGAGGGGCCGATAGAGGGCAGCCAATTCTTGGACTTGGCTTCGGCTTTCAGGCGGGCTACGCGCAATTCGGCTGCCGCGGAACCTTTGTTCGCTGCCAGAACAGCGCTGGCAACCTGACTGTAGGGGCCCTTGGAAGGCAATACCGAGCGCCGTGCAATCAGGCCATCAATGACCGCGGATCGTTGTTCACCGCGACCTGCCTTGTCACTTGCGGCAAGGGTGATTTCGCTGCCATTGGTTCCGGCAGCAGCAGGCTGTGACGGACTGCTGCCTGCGAACATGGAAACACCCGGCATTCCGCCATCCATACACCCGGATAAAAGCAAGACACTCGTAAATGCGGCTATGTGCGCGGCGGGGCTTTTGCCCCCGCCGCTTGTAGCCTTTCGGGTTCTGACTGGCATGTGCTTGCCCTATCAGAACGTTGGTTGGATGTCGTCGTCCAGAAGCACCGATGCGGCGCCATCGCCAAGCGTGTAAAGCGTGAACCCTGCGGGTGCATCGGACTGATCGGTTGCGACAGCGCCATTCTGCAGGGTGATGTGATCATCAGCCCCGCCTTTGATCGTCAGCGTGTTATCCGGACCTGTAATGGCGATCAGGTCTTCGGCGCTGATTGTCATGTTGGTCTGCGCAAGCGTAAGGTCCAGCGAGGTGAAGTCGAAGTTCTGGAAGGCTGTATTCCCCAGATCAACGGTGCTGGTGCCGGTGTTGTTGGTGACCAGCAGCGTGGCAGAGTCGTTGCCAGCATTGTCCTCATGGTTGATGACCAGATAATCGCCTTCTGGCACCGTGGTGCCATCGAAGCGCGCCACGTCTGTCCCGAGGCTGGAAGCCTTGAGGTTGATCTGCGCTTGGCTCCCATCTTCATCGACGCGGTGGAAAGAGAAGCTGCTGTCGATATCCTCATCAAGGAAGACACCGTTCAAACCTTCCGACCCGGAGGTGGATTTGATGATATTGGTCACGTTCGGCGCATCTGCGGCTACTGTGTCAATCGACACGGTTTCGGTGAAGCTGGCTGTGTTGCCTGCCAGATCCGTCGCCGAATAGGTGATTTCCATGTTCGTGCCATCGCCGCGTGGCAGTTGATCGGCCGAGAAGCTGACCGACCAGGTACCGCTATTCCCAACAACAACCGACTGCGACGCGCCTGTAGGCAATGTGACGACGACGGTAGAGCCGATCTCGCCTTCGCCCGCAAGGTCAAGCCCGCTGGCAACCTCGACAGCATTCAGGATGCCATCACCGCCCAAGGTGCCGCCTTCTCGATTGAAGGGTGTCACGATCCTGTCAATGTCGACCATCTCGGTGTGTGGGGCGGAAACGTTACCAAGGGCATCGGTTGCTGTTGCAGTCAACTGTACCTGGGTTTCACCGGTGGGAATTACGCTCTTCGGAATCGTGATAGACCAGGTTGTGCCTGTCACCGTTGCTTCATAAGGGCCGTAACTTCCGAAATTCACGCTTACCGAGGAGCCTGCCTCAACCGTGCCGTTGACAGTCAGACCCTGATTTGCCTCGGCATTATTCAGCACATGGTCATCACCCATCGAATCCGTGGTCCGGGTGAAGTTAGTCACTTCTGTATCGACGTTCAGCGTGTGCGTGGTGGTTGCCACGTTGCCAGCTTTGTCGGTGGCTTTCACGTTGACGATATTGTTTGCGCCATCTGCATAGGTGCCGCGATCAATTTCCGAGCTGCGGAAATTGGCGGACCAGGAACCGTCTTGTTCGGATGCGGTAACAGTGCGGGTGGTGCCCTGGAAAGTCACTTCCACTTTCGCGCCGCGTTCCGCCATACCGGTCAGGTTGATGCCTGCATCGGCTTCGGTGCTCATGATGATATCGTCACCACCGGCTTGATTTGGGTTGACCGATACACTCGTGGTACGGTCTACCGCAATCTCGCGGGTGTTGGTGGCGGTATTGCCGTATGCATCGGTGGATGTCACCGTTGCAGTAGATGTGCCGGAGGCCGGAACTGCACCGCTTGGGAAGTTTGCGGACCAGCTTCCGTCAGTTGCCACATTGGCCGAAACAGTCGTGCCATTCCAAACCACGGAAACCGAGGTAGAGCCAGCCTCTGCCTGACCTGTCAGCGTCACGCCCGCCGACGCTTCGGCTTCGTTGATGATGTTGTCAGCCGTCAGCGAGCCGGCCGAGAAGCTGACGGCGGTCGTGGTGTCAACTTTAACAGTATGGGTTGCGCTGCTGGTGTTGCCTGCTGCGTCAACGGTTGTTGCGGTCAGCGTGCGATCAAAATCGCCCGTGGTGAATGTACCTGCCGCGTAAGTCACGCTCCAGGTGCCATTTGCGGCGGTTTCAACGACCTGCTGCTGCCCATCCATCGTGACTGTCACGATTGCGCCGGCGGTCGAATTACCAGTGACGGTTACGGCGCCACTCGCCTCGCTTGCGTTGATCGTGTTGTCTGCCGTGACAGAGTTGAACGATAGCGGGTGCGGGACTGTATCAATCTCGATTTCATCGGTGATGACGGTTTGATTGCCCATCCCGTCGGTCGCGGTGATTGTTACCGGGATCTTATATTCACCACCGGTAACTTCGGTTTTGGTGAAAGTTACTGTCCATGAGCCATTCTCGCTGACCACCGTTTCATGGCTATGCTCGCCAACAGTCACAACGATCTTCGCCCCGGCCTCGCCTTCGCCTGCAAGCGTCACGCCATCCTGATATTCAGCAAGATTTTCGATATCGCCGACACTGACGGTGCCTTGAGTTGTCGTCACATCCGGTGGCGTCAGGTCGATGACAAAGCTGGGGCCGTCGAGCGTTTCTTTATTTCCGTCCCCGTCAGTCACGGTGACAACCGCTTCATAGGAACCGTCCGCCGGGAAATTCTCGTCTTTGAACTCGGTTTCCCAGGTGCCGTCTTCTTTGATTGTGGTGGTTTCGGTAATTGTGCCGATTACCACGTCCACAGTTTCACCCGGTTCGCCCGTGCCAGTGACAATGACGCTTTTATCTTCAGTGATGGTGGAAATGTCTTTGCTGCCATCGGCGTCATTTACGGTTGGCGGAGTGCGTGTCGGGCCACTGCTGCCGCTGCCACCGCCTGCCAGTCCGCCAATAACGCCAACACCACCGGCGATCGCCGCCGCAGTGCCAAGGCCGCTACCGCCCAGACCAGCCAGAAGTGCCGGGGCAAACGGGCCCATGCCCACCGTGTCATCAGCGTAGCCTTCGGCGGCCATCAGCGTATTGTCATCGGTGAAGCGGATATCATCGACGTTGGAATATTTGTTCCACGTATCTACCGGGCCGTAATTGGCATACATCGTGCCATCGCCGCCATCCGTCAGGAATACTTCAGTCACGTCGCCGTTGGAGCTGAGGTAAAGTCTGTTGTCTTCACCCGCAGCAGATTCAAAATACCCGCTCAACGTAATCTGGCGACCATCTGAAAGCTTCAGGACAAGGTCTTTGCCATTCCGCTCGTACCCCAAAACACTGGATTGAGACAGGTTGAGCGATACAGTCTCGCCCGATCCAACCTGAAGAAACTCACTGCCGCCTTCGCCTGCTACCGCGCCGCGCACTACATTGCCCGCAGAAGTGCGGACAGCGAAATCAATCGCTTTAACCATGATACTACTCCGCCTCATATCCGGGATTTATAGCTGTCCCGATTTGTCTTGGGCATTTTTGCCCTATTACCGCCTTAATACTTAGTTTCGGCTACTATTTCTAGGGGTTTCGTTCAGGCGTGACGCAAATTGTTCAATTTTCTCCCCAAAACGATCAGCCAGTGAGTGACGTAGGGTGAGGGTGATGTTGCAAATGCAACTTTAACGATAAATTCGACATCATTCATAAAAGCAAAATTGCAGTATTATGGGGAAATGCATGATGTTTGTTGCCGCTCTTGTGTCTATCCGGCTTAGACTAGCTCAAAGAAAGTGATGCAACTATGCTACATTCGAGGGCGACAGCAGTGCTTCCTACGACCAGCATGCGAGGGTGAAATATGCGGCAAGTTTTTTCTGGCGCGCTGATATTTGATGGGGCCCGCCTTCTGGAAAATCATGCACTAATTGTAGATGAGGGCATGATCGTGGGGGTTGAGGCTGGGGTGGAAGGGGGCACTGTGCTTGACGGTGGCGTCCTGGCGCCAGCCTTTGTGGATTTGCAGGTGAACGGTGGCGGCGGTATTATGCTGGATGGTCAGGCAGATGCAGGTCGTATCGCCGCGATCTGTGCCACGCATATCTTGCTTGGCTGCGCAGGGGTTTTGCCGACCCTCATTACTGACACCAAAGAAGCAACTGAGCGCGTAATCAAAGCAGGGATCGAAGCAACGCAAGCCAATGTGCCGGGCTTTTTGGGCTTGCACTTAGAGGGGCCGTATCTGGACCCGCGCCGGAAAGGGGCCCATGATGCTGCCCTCATTCGCCCCATGGAGGCCGACGATCTGGCGCTCTTGCAAGAGGCCGCGCAAAAACTGCCAACACTCAAGGTCACTATTGCGCCTTGTTCGGTAACGGCGGAGCAAGTGAGGGCGTTGGTGAAAGCAGGCGTCTTGGTGAGCCTTGGTCATAGTGAATGCAGCTATGAGGAGGCGATGACCTATATTGCCGCAGGGGCTGGCTGTGCGACGCATCTGTTCAATGCTATGGCGCCGCTTACCGCGCGCGAAACGGGTCTGGCGGGGGCGGTGCTGGACACGACCCTGCCTGCCGGGCTTATCGCAGATGGTATCCATGTGTCCCCCGCGGCTTTGCGTTTGGCAATCTCAGCGCGGTCTGACAAACTTTTCCTTGTTTCTGACTGTATGGCTTTTGCGGGGACCGAATTGACAGAAATGGAGTTGGGCGGGCGGCTTGTCCGGCGTGAACTGGGGCGGTTGACGCTGGAAGACGGCACTCTGGCCGGTGCCGATTTGCGCCTCGACAAGGCGCTGTCGATCATGGTGAAAGAGGTAGGGGTGTCGCCGGAAAAGGCCTTGGCGATGGCGACGTCTACGCCTGCTGCCCTGATCGGGATGGAGGCGGTATTGGGGCATATCAAACCGAACCGCCGCGCCGATATGGTTTATCTGGACCCGGAATGGAAACTATCGCGTATTTGGTGGGGGGGAGTTGCACTCTAGCCCGCTACAGGCTTTGCAACGGAGAAAGGGCTACCCCAGAGGGCAACCCTTTCCGAGTTCCAAGGAGATGGGCCAGTTAGGATGACAAGCCCAATCAAACTTCGGTCTTACCGGGGGCTGCCCCTAGCAAATACCTCGCCTGACTGTCCCGACACCTCTCTCCAACATCACTCTAGACACTGGATCACCTCCTTTCAAATACGTTGCCGATAAGGGGAGCCTGCCACATATTTTGTGTTTGTCAAAAGTTTTTACGCATTTGTTGTGTGAAATTTTTGCACAGCCATGCGAAACGGCACCAGTGCCAAAATAGCGAGCAAAAGTTTAACGCCCCAATCAGCCACCGCCAGAGAAACCCAAAGGGGTGCGACCGGGCCCAAGCCCAGCAGCGGCAAAGCTTCATTCGCCCATGATACATCATTGCCCGGCTCCAACCAAACCAGCCCTGCCGAGAACGCGATGGTGAAGAAAATGGCTGTATCTGCACTGGCCCCGATCAGGGTAGAGGCGAGCGGCGCGCGCCACCAACTGCCGTTGCGCAACCGATCAAAAATAGAAACGTCCAACATTTGCGCCGTCAGGAAAGCAAGGCCAGAGCCAAGTGCCACGCGCAAGGTGACCAGTGGGCCGAACTCTCCCATGATCTGCGTCCCTATGAAGGAGCATACCAGCCCGACGCCAAAACCCACCAGCACCACACGGCGTGCAGCGGCAGAACCGTAGAAGCGGTTCATGAGGTCGGTGACCAGAAAAGCGAGTGGGTAGGTGAAAGCGCCCCATGTCAGCCATTGGCCGAACAGATGTTGCACAAGTATATTGGAGGCCACAACGATAGCAGCCATGGCAATTATGCCGGGGATCAGAGGTCGGGTCATTTTGATATTCCGTTTTATCAAGGTCGCGGAGACTTGGCCCCTGCCTATCAGGGGCGCCTGCGCCTTACGCCCGGCGAGGCAAGTTTGTCAAGGAAGGACGCGATATTCGACGAATTCTGTGCGCTGCGCCCAAAAGAAATTGTCATCCGACAGCAGTGTCATCCGGATGCCCCCGCTGTCATCGCGCCACAGGGCGATGCTTTCCAGATTGTCGTGCTGCCCCGCATGGCTTTGCATCTCCAGCCGCTCATCTGAGAAACCCGCCGGGGTCAGCGCGAAGCTGCGCACACGACTGGCAAAGCCGAAAATTCCATGGAAGGCGCGCTCCAGCAGATAGAAGCGTCCATCGGGCCCGAAATCAGCCCCCACCGCTTCGAAATCTTTGCTGCGGGGAAGGGAAAGCCTGGTATCCCATTCACCGTTCCGAAAGCGAAATACGGGGAACGGGCCATCGCCGCGGGGACTTTCGGGCAAAGTATAAAGCCTGCCTTGCGCATCAATCGCCAATGCCTCCAACGCGGCATTCAAGCGAAGCTGGCCGAACTCTGGCGCGGATGGCAATTCTTTTCCAGCGCTGGACAGGCTGGAATAGCGCATGACTCGGGCAGAGCCCTTTCCTTCAAAGCTGATGAAAGTCGTGCCATCCTTGCCAATCGCCAGCCCCTCGCTATCGGCGCGATGCCCCTGCAAGGCTTTTCCGTCAGTATCCTTCAGCGGAGAGACTTTACTGGCGACCAGTCCAGAGATGTTCCCGGATTTATCTCTCCTGATCTGGCCTTTGACCCAACCCGCACGATCGCTGATCGCGGTAAAGCTGCGCCCGTCAGTTGAAATCTCCAGCCCGGAAAGGCCGCCAAGCTTTACGTCTGTGCTGTGCCAAACGATAGCAGCGATGAAATTGTCAGAAGACAGCGACGCCGCACTCCCTTCAAGTGCCAGCGTCAATGTCATTCCCGCGATCAGCGCGAGGCGAGAACGCTTTTGCATTGATTGGGCAGGTCCGCCATGGTGAATTGACGCGCGCCGCGCTTGCGAGGGGTGGGCTTTGCCTTGGGGGTCTTGGCCGTGGGCTTTGGCGGATTCAGGTAGTCGGTCACCCACCAGCGCAGGGTGTCATCACAGCCGTTTCCACCGTTCGACAGGCTCGCCACCGTCGGTTTTTGCGTCTGGCAGGCACTTGCACCGGGCGGGCATTTCAGTCGCACATGGAAATGTGTGTCATGGCCCGCTACGGGACGGATCTTTTGCAGCCATTTCTTGTCAGAGGATTTCGCGGTCTTGCACATTTCGAGTTTGACCGCTGCTGCCACAAATATCCGGTCCACACGGCTGTCCGACGCCGCAGCTTTCAAAAGCGCGTGGTGGCTGCGCGTCCAGTTCTTGGTTACAGAGCGTTGATCGCGCGACCGCACAGGAATAGAGCCGATCTTCTCGCGTTCGGCGCGGCTTAGGTTCAGGCGGCTAGGCGGACGCATCCAGACATCGGCATCCAGCCCGATCTGGTGGCTTGCGTGGCCACTGGTCATCGGCCCGCCGCGCGGCTGTGCGATGTCGCCAATATACAGGCCCTTCCAGCCAACCGAAACGGCCATCCGGCTGAGGTCTTGTAAATAATCGATCATGACCGGCTGACCCCAGTTGCGGTTGCGCGACAGTCGCATTGCTTGCCAGGTCGGACCGCTTTCCGGCAGCTGCACATGGCCCGCACCACAACCTTTGGCATAGGTTCCAATGGGTTGCGACGCTTGGTTTGATGCATCTTTCTTGGCCCCAAACAATTGGTTCGCCAGGGCCTCGGCGCTCGCGCCAACGGGAATTGAAAGGGCCGTGACCAGGGGGACTACTGCGGAAAATATCTTGTACATATGGTTCACCCTACGCTTCGTTCGCCTTCTGGTTTGACCCACAGTAGCAGAACCAACCCGATAAGGAACAGCCCGATGAGCGGGGAAATGCCCAATTGCTGGCTTCCGGTGATGTCAGTGACCAGGCCGATCAGTAATGGGGCAAGGAAAGAAGTGGCCTTACCCGCAAGGGCGTAAAGGCCAAAGGATTGCGTGATGCGCCCGGGGTCGGATTGGCGTACCATCATCGTGCGGCTGGCCGATTGCAGTGCGCCCCCTGCCGCGCCGATTGTAGCGCCCATGATGTAAAAGGCGATATCCGGTAAGGCGCTGGCCGGATCTACGGGAATGCCGAAAACGGAATTGCGAGAGATCATCACAACCCCGATAGCGACCGCCGTCAGCACAAGCACACAGACCACAATCACCGGCTTGGGGCCGAAACGGCTGTCGGCCTTACCCCCCAACCACGCAAACAGTGCCCCTGTAAGCGACGCGAGTATCCCGAAAACGCCAACCTGCGTCACCTCCCACTCCAGCACGCCCGCCGCGTAAATGCCGCCAAACACATACATCCCGTTGAGCGCGTCGCGGTAGAACATCGAAGAGCCGAGGTAGGCGAACAGGCTGCGTTGCTTTGGCAAATGCACCAGATTTGCCCGCAAGTCCGGCCAAGCGGTGCGTGCTGCGGCTGCCATGGACATGCGCGGCCGGGATGGGGGCTCTTTCA
>JBFHGI010000014.1:0-13482 GCA_041583175.1 Pseudorhodobacter sp.
AACGGTATCGTGAACGCGAATGGCGCCACAGTTTCGGGCGCGATCACGAACAATATAACGTTCAACGCACAAGGCGCCGCGCTATCCGGTTCGGTGAACAACAGCGCGGCTGGCATCTTTGATCTGGCTGGCGGCACGCTGACCGGGCCCGCAACCAACGCAGGTACATTCATCCTGTCGAATGGCGCTGTTTCGGGTGTGTTCAACAACTCTGGTACGCTGACCGCGTTGGGGGCGACTTCGGTTGGCGGCCTGACGGGTGGCGGCACGGTCAGCTTGCTGACACCGGAGCTTGTCAGTGGTCCGCAGTTCGATATCAACACGATGGATCGCCTGACAATCAACGGAGATCTGAGCGATACCAATTTCGTGCTGGATCTGAATATGGGCTCGCCTCTGGCGACAGATTCCGGTGGTGCTCTGATCAACCCGCAGGGCGGCACAAGTGATCTTGTGACCGTTACAGGCGTGGTGTCCGGCACGCTGAACTTCGATTTCCAGAACAAGCTGCCTGATGGCGTAGCACCGTTCCTGGGTGATGCGATTCTGGTTCTGGACGGCTCCACGGCCTCGACTTACGACTTCACATATTCGGGTCTTGGCGCAGGTGGGGCGGTGATCTACTCGCTTGCCAAGAATGGCGATGATCTGGAAATCGTGAGCGAGACCAGTGCGGGTATCGGCGGCGTTGCAGCCAATGCCTCGCTGGTGCAATCCTTGATCGGGACGGTCGTGAACCGCCCGACAAGCCCCTTCGTCAGCGGGCTGGCCACCGAGGAAGGTTGCTCCCGTGGCGGGTATTTCCGCGGCACTTACGGCAGAAGCACGGTTTCCGGCGAAAGCAATAACGGCATTTCGACGTCGGGAACCTCGGTCGATGCCAGCTACTACGGCGTTCAGGGCGGCTATGACTTCGGTTGTAACGACGGGCGGTTCTTTGACGGCTGGGATGGCTCCTTCGGGGCGCTCATCGGGTACAACAGCGGTAGCTCGGATCAGGACGTTACGGTTGGGGTCAGTGGCGGCGGAACGGCTGTTGCAAGTGTGACCCATTCTGATTTCGACCAGAAATATGTGGGCGCATATGCAGCCTTCAGCAAAGACCGCATAACGGCTGACGTGCAGGTTCGTGTAGAGAAAACGGACTTCACGCTGAACGAAACCGTGAACACCGGTTTCTTTGGCCTCGGGTTGAGCGATGCGAAATTCAGCACCGACTCCTATAACGTGACTGGCCGTGTCAGCTACCGGATGGATGTCAATGACGACGGGTTGAATTTCGTTCCAACGGCTGGCCTGTCCTATACGCGGACATCGGATGCGACCGTGAACTTCACCGGCGGCGAATCGCTGTATATCGAAGGCTTCGACTCGATCGTCGGCTTTGTCGGCGGTACTCTCGCCAAGACCACAATCGCGCCTGCGGGCAATGCCGGTACGACGTATTTCGGCAGCGCCAACTACTATCAGGATTTTGCATCCGACCGGAACTCTGTCTTCACCGACCGTCTGGGAGGAACGCAGAACATCACCACCGAGAATATCGGCGGTTTTGGCGAGTTGAGCATGGGTGTGAACTATGTGCGTATTCTTGAAGGTGGCGGTGCCGGCGCTAAACAGCTGAACGCAAACGTTCGGGTAGATACACGCTTCGGCAGCAATGTGAAGAATTCGTCCAGTATCACGGCGCAGGTCAGGCTTTCTTTCTGATCGCGGCCAAGAAGACCGAGAAAGGCCCGGATTAGCCCGGGCCTTTTTCATTCGCCTCGCCTTCGCTCTTGTATTTTCAGATTGATTTGGGTCCAGTTAAGCAAGGTGCAACGAAATCTGTGATTGATCATCACAGCGCCTTTGCGTCTTGTCAGGTTTCTGCCTATTCTTGGTTTATTAAGTCATTTTCCAATGCCTTTTCAGGCTCAAAGATCATTGTTGTAGGGGAGAAAGGGATGCACCAGGTTAGTTTCGCATTCGATACCGGTGCAGCGACGCATCAGGGATGCGTGCGCGACCACAATGAAGACAGTTATCTGGCGCGACCCGCGGCGGGTCTTTGGCTGGTTGCGGATGGCATGGGTGGCCACAAGGCGGGCGATTTTGCCAGCCGTGCGATAGCGGAAAGCGCGCAGTGGACAGGTATTCCGACCTCTGCCATGGACCTGAAGACCCGTTTCATCGACCGCCTGGTGATTGCGCATGAGGATATTCGCAACCACTCTGCCAAGCTGGACGGGGCGACGGTCGGGGCAACTGTGGTGGCGCTTCTGGCCTATGAGCAGCATTTCGCCTGCATCTGGTCAGGGGACAGCCGCATCTATCTGATGCGCGGCGACGTGTTCCAACAGATGACAACAGATCACACCGAAGCGATGGAACTCCTGCGCGAAGGGGCCATAACCGAAGAAGAAGCTGCGCATTGGCCGCGCAAAAACGTCATTACACGGGCGATTGGTGTATCCGACATGCCAATGACCGATGAAAATTATGGCGTTTTGCAAGTCGGCGACGTTTTCTTGTTGTGCTCTGACGGTCTGACAGGCCATGTGTCTGACGAGGAAATAGCTGATTTCTTGCAGAGCTACGGGGCCCAGGAAACCTGTGACAGGCTCATTGAATTGACTTTGTCGCGGGGCGCCAAGGATAATGTGACGGTTTTGGTGGTGCGCTGTTTACCGAGTGATACCTATGACAACGCCGACGCGCCCACTAATCCGGGGTATGGCCCACCGATTGCGATGCATGACTGGAAAGCGGAAGACTGATCATAATGGCCGATGAAAATTCAAATCCTCCGGGCGACGGGGAGACATCTGGAAAACCGGCGGCCTCAGTCACGCCGACGAGCACGCCACCGGTCACGCAAACTCCTGTTGCGACCACGGTCACCTCTGGCATGGTTATTGCCGGTACATATGAGATCGAGCAGTTGATCAACCGGGGCGGCATGGGCGAGGTATATCGCGGCCGCAATATCCATACCGGTGATCCGGTGGCGATGAAGATCGTACTGCCCGCGCTGGCGCATGACCCGATGATCGAGGCCCTGTTCCAGAAAGAGGCCAAGGTTCTTGGCCGTTTGGCGCATGACGCGATTGTGCGTTATCACACCTATATGAACCCGCCGGAAATTGGCCGGCCCAGCCTGATCATGGAGTTTGTCGAAGGCAAATCGCTGAGCGACCGCATCAAGGAAGGGCCGATGCCCGAGGCGGAAGTGCGCGTCTTGCTTGCGCGGCTTGCCTCCGGTCTGGACCGGGCGCATGGGGCCGGTGTTGTCCACCGCGACCTGTCGCCTGACAACGTGATTCTGGAAGGCGAGCGGGTTGAACATGCCAAGCTCATCGATTTCGGGATTGCCAAATCCTCGATGAAAGGCGACCGGACGCTGCTGCAAGGGCAGTTTGCGGGCAAGTTCAGCTTTGTCGCACCAGAGCAATTGGGCGCCTATGATGGCGGCATTGACGGGCGTACCGACATTTACAGCCTTGCTTTGCTGATGGTCGCGGCCTGTCAGGGCAAAACCGTCAGCATGGGGGGCAATATGGTGGAAGCGGTGCGCAGCCGCTCCAAAGTGCCGGATGTGAGCGCCGTTTATGACGGCTTGCGCCCGCTCTTGTCCCATATGCTGCAACCTAATCCGGCCAATCGCCCGGCCAGCATGGCTGCGGTGATCGAGATGCTGGATAACCCATCGCTCATCCCCGATCCGGCCAGCTATGCCGAGGATCTGGATCCGGACCGGACAATTATCGCCTCGGCCTTGCCCCAGGGACAAACCTCTGCCCCCCAAGCGAATGTAACGGGCGGGCAATTTGTCGGTATTCCGAGCGACCCTGCCAAGGCTGCGCCGGTCACCCCTCCCGCCAAATCCGGCAAGGGCGGGCTGATAGCTGTTGCCCTTGTTGCGCTTGTCGCAATTGGGGGTGGTGGCGCCTGGATGGCTGGTGTGTTTGATCCCGCCCCTGCCCCCGCACCAGACGTACCTGACCAGCAGGCGATTGACGCGAAAGCCGCCGAAGAGGCCGCGCGCGCGGCCGAGGAAGCCGCAGCAGCGCAGGCCGAAGCCGACCGTCTGGTTGCCGAAAAGCTGGCCGAGCAGGAAGCCGAAAAGGCGCGCATCGAGGCAGAGGCCGCTGCCCGCGCCGCGCAGGAAAGCGCAAACCCGCTGGATGAGCTTGGCCGCCAGATTGCCTGGGTCAAAGCCTATGACGCGGGACCCTGTGTCCACTTCTCGCTGGTTTCATCAAGCGCCGGGCAGGTCGATCTGGAAGGTTTCGGCACGCAGGTCGAGCCGTTTTCCAAGTTGGTCACAGATTTCAAAACCGCCCATGGGGTGGAGCCGAATGTCGGTGTGCGCCTGATCAATGACACCCAATGCCCTGTTTTGGACTTCATGAACGATCTGCGTGAAAATCGCGGCATCGCGCCAAGTCTGATTCTGGACAATACGACAGACGTATTGAAAAGCGGTGAAACCGTGTCTGGGCGCGTCGAAGGGCTGGCAGGGCGCGCTGTATCGCTGTTTCTGGTCAATGGAGCGGGCGGGGCAACGAACCTGAAGCCGTGGCTGTCGCGCAGTTCGGACGGCACGCTGGGCTTCAGCTTTACGGTCAATCTGGCAGCGGGGGCAGAGCCTACGCCGCAGATGATCCTGGCCGTGGTGACGGAACGTCCGGTTGAAAAGCTGGATGCCGTGCCAAATGGCGTGACGGCCCGCGCCTTGGTCCCGTTCATGCAATCGGAGCTGGAGCGGGAGCGCCAGACCGCCATCGCGGCGCTGCGCTTCTTCCGGCTGGAAAACTAGGCTTATTCTACCGAAAACGCGACAAGGGCCACATCTTCGGATTGGCCCTTGCTGCGCAATTCGGCGGCAAGCGCGGGAAAAAACTCCGCTGCCTTGGCCCCGTTCATATCAATGACCGTTTGCAAAAGTGACGGGCTGGACACAGCCATCAGCAATTGCTGCGTTACCACGGGGCTGCCCGTTAGCGACAAAGGAATGCGGAACTGCGCACCGCCCGGAACGAATTGCAGATAGCCCGCAAGATCCTGCACCGTGCCTTCATCGTCAATCACGAGAAAGCTGATAAACCCACCCGAGGTATTGCCAATGCGCCCTTCCAGCGCCTCACCGCTTTTGATCTCACGCTCTGCGATCTCGAAGAACAGGTTGAAACGCGGATAGGCGGGGCCGTCGATAACAAAGGCTGCCGCCGCACATTGCGCGGCGCTGATCGGCTTCATGGTGGTGTTAGGTGGCTGGCCGATCTTCGCCTCCAACGCCGTGGCGAAGGCTTGCAGTTCAGTCGGCGTTTGCGCGAACACTTCCAACTGGAATTCGCTTTGGTCTGACAGGCTGGGGAGGGCCGCAAAACAAGGGGCCTTTGGCATTTCGGCCAGAACATCCAGCACGGATTTATAGGTTTGTACGTTCTCTTGCGGAGTCTGGTCTGGCTGAGGGGCGGCGATGCCCTCTTGCGCCGCTTGCTCGGGCGGAGGCGGGAGCGAAGGCACGGCCTCCGACACCGGCGCGCCAACGGGGGCCAGCGGTTGCACCGTGGATACGACCGGGGCAAGTGAGGCCACAGTGCTTGCCTTTGGCGCATCCGGCCGGCTTGGTTGCGCCTCGCTCGCTTCGGGCAGAACACGCACAGCAGCAGCCGGCGGGGCCGCAACAGCGGGGGCAGCAACGCGCGCCGCCGCGACGCTGGTCGTAGGGCCAATCGCGACGGGGGCAATGGTTGGCGCATTCAAGCCCGGCGCTTTGCTTGGCACCGGCGCCACAACGCTCGCCGCGCTTGTCACGGTCGAAACCGTCGGCGCGACAGGGCGCATGGGCGCCGCGCTGACCATCTCCGGCGCGGGGGCTATGGCGGCGGGTTTCGCGGCAGGGGGTTGCGGCGCGGCTGGCACGGGTTTGGGTGCCACCGAGACGGGCCTCACGGCAACGGCACTGGCCACCGCCCCAACGCGCGCGGGCGCTGCTGCATTGGCAGCAAGCCGGTCTTGCGGGGTGACCTTCTCGCTACGCTCTGCCGCGCTGCTGGCTTGCACGCGCTGGCTTTGCACGGCGGCAACGGTTTCCACCGGCTGCTCTTCCCCCGCGACAGAGCTGGCAACGGCCATAATTTCAACCTGCGGCATCACCGGCGGCGGGACAAGGCTACGCGCGCTATAGGCCGCCAAACCTTGCTGCACCAACAACAGATGCAGCGCCGAAGCAATGGCCCCTGCCCCCGCCCAAATCGCCAGATTGCTGCCCTGTGTCATGGCGCTGGCTCCGGCCGGATATGCAGGGTGACAAGACGCAGGGAAACGCCTTGCAGATCAGGGCGCGTCGTCAGGGCCATCAACTGATCGGCAGGAAGGTTGCTATCGGCCAGCACATAAAGCGCTTCGGGCAATGCCTGACCCAGCGCGACAGCGACCCCCTCGGCCAAAACCGCTTGGCCGTCCAGCGCCATGTCCCCCTGTCTGTCAATCAGCAGCAAAGGACGCGGCAGACGTTCCAGCGGCAGGTTGGACGTTTCGGCGAGATCGACACTCGTTTCCCCTGTCTGCACCAAAGAGCCGGTGATCAGAAAGAAGAACACCAGCAGCAGGACGATATTCACAATCGCCAAGGAAAAATCCGGCTGGCGGCGGGGTCGGTTTGGGGAAAGTCGCGCAGCACGCATCTATCAGCCCCCCCCGACCTGACTGCCAGACACCAAGCGCACCTTGGCGACCCCGTGAACGCCCAGCACCTCTAGCACCGTGGCGATATCTTGCACGGTGGCCGAACGGGTTGGAAAAATCAGCACTTCGTCGATGCCCTTCTGCGTCAGCGCGGGCATCAGGCTGGCAAGCTCTGCCAGTGGCAAGTTTTGATCGCCGGACCGGATTTGCCCGCGCGACAGGTGCCAGATAACCAGCGCATCATTTGGCTTTGGAGGCGCGGCCTGTGCATCCGGCTGGCCGCTGATGCTCGATTGCCCCGCCGCAGCCCCACCCGTCAGCGCGATAAGGGAATAGGGCGAAAGGGTAGAGGTCAGCATGAAAAAGATCAGAAGCTGGAACATGGCATCCGCCAAAGGGGTCAGCGCAAAGCCGTAGCGGCGGGGGCGGTGCCCGGCATCAAGCAGCGAAAGCCCGCTCTGCCCTGCCATGCGATTACCCCCCGCGCACCGGCTGTATCACGGATTTGGCGTGACCGTGGATCGCGACCGACAAAAGCGCCTCCAGGTCCTGACGCTCGCGGTCGATGCGGCCCTCCAGCCAAATAGCGACGAAATAGAACACCAAGGCGATGGCGAGCCCGATCGCCGTTGTGGTCAAAGCCGTCCAGATCCCGCCTGCCAGCAGCGCGGGGTCAACCCCGCCCGTGCTTTTCGCCAGCGTTCCAAACGCGTCGATCATGCCGACAACCGTGCCCAAAAGCCCCAGCATCGGGGCGGCTTGGACAACGGCCTCCAGCGCACGCATCCAGCGCGACATCGTTGCGAGTTCGGCAAGGGCGGCCTGGCGGCCAAGCTCCTCGGCCCAATCCCGCGCCTCCGGTTTCTGGCTTTGCGCGGCGAGAACGGCATGGAGCACCCGAAGCTGCACGCCCTTGCCTTTGGCGGCGGCAAGTGCCTTGTCTTGCTGGCCCCCGTGCCACAAATCCAGAACGCCCGTGGCGCTGCGGTGTCGCCCAAGGCCCAGCATCGCGAATTGCGCGATCTTGAAAAGGGTGACTGTCGTCGCAACAACAGACAACGCCACAAGTGCTGCGAACACCAAAAGCGTTACAGCATCGAAACCTGCAATATCAGGCATATCAAATCCTTGGCTGATGCTGGCCTGTCAGGGGCAGCGGGCCGCATTTGCTTAATTGAACTGGATCGTTCGCACCCGACTGCTGAGCAGTTGATTGTCGCGGCAGACATCCTGCTCGCCCGCTTCGGAGGCGCATTCCACCGGACCGTTCACCGAAATCCGCGAAATCGAAGCGCAGCCCTGTTCCGGCAGATCAAATTGCACGACCCGCGTTTTGCCGACAGGAAGCCAGCCGAATTCCAGAACCAGAAGCCGCTGCACAATCCCTTCGGTATTATAAACCGCTACCTCGTACGAGGATTTTTGCAGCGCAACCGAAGTGTTGTTTGTCGCGACATAGGTCAGGCGGCAACCGGCGCCTTCGTCATTCGCGGTATTCAGTTCAAGTTCAATATTGCCGGTTTGCGCGAAAGAAGCACCCGCAAAACCCATCTGCATCGCAGCAAACAGAGCAATGAAAAAACGACGCGAGGTAAACACTATTATAATCTCCCTCAGTCAAAGTTAATTTCGCCTGCCAAACCGGCCAGGCTTCGATGCAGGTAGCATAGCGGCAAGCAGTGGCTTCCTGTCAACACAAAGAGCCTATCGTTACAAAAATTTGGTGCTTTGCATTTGGGGCCAGGCACCATCACTCTCAAATTTGGAAGGAACCAGTCATTGGAAGATGCCTGTCTGCCAAGGCATTTTGAAAGGGCGTTTGGCGCGTGCCTGCGTTGTGGCTTGTGGTCGGGCTGCGCTGCGCGTTGCTGTGACGATCACTCTGGGCTTGGGCGGTGCACTTCGTACGGTGGGGACAAGGGCGACGGCGGTTGCCTCGTTGCTTTCGTGGTCAAACTCCCTCGGCCTGTCCGGCGCATTATCCGGCGAGGCCAGGCCCGTGGGCGCGGCCGTATCAATGCCTGTGTCCTGGAACCCCGGAGCCATGAAAGTGGCGTTTTGCGGCATATCCCATTCCGCTTGCCCCGCCGCGACAAAGGCCAAAGCTTTGGAGGATGGCCCAGCCGGCGCCACAATGGTCTGGGCCACAGGTGCCGGAGAAAAACTGCGCGAAATCTCACGGATAGACCCGTAAGCCACCGCACCAGACACCGCCAGCACGGGCAATCCCAACCCCAAAAGTGCGAAAATACGCATCCAATGCTCCTCCCAACGAAACGGCCCTTGGCAAAACGCCAGAAGACCATCGGCGCCCCCTGATGATTTGATAGCAGAATAGGCGCGAAATCTCAACAATTCCTCAAAGACCCTGATACACCTGACAAAACTGTTACATCCAAAGCCGATCACTTTTCATCATTCAGACTCGCGGAATTCGAGAAAAACCTGTACGGTAAGGCATTACCCAGAGAAATTGGAAAAGCTTGATGCATTGCAAGACGTTGACCATTCCTCCCAAAACCTTCCGCGAATTGGCCCCACGCCGCGGTAAAGTCATCGCTGCGCTGGCGGTCTGTTTTGTCGCGGCAGGCATGTCCACGGCCGAAGCGCGCAAATTGGCGCTGGTTGTGGGAAACTCCGAATATAAGACCGTCGCCCCTTTGCGGAACGCCACGCGCGATGCCACCGACATTTCTGAATCTCTCAAGCGGTTGGGGTTTGAAGTCACCTTGCTGACCGACGTCGGCACCGAAGCCTTCTGGGACAAGGTCGATGCCTTCGCGGTGGAGGCGGAAAGCGCCGAAAGCACCGTGTTCTTCTACTCCGGCCATGCGTTCCAGATGAACGGCTCCAACTACCTTGTTCCCGTTGATGCCAAGCTGTCCAGCCGTGAAGGCATCCAGCAGGAAACCTGGAATCTGGATGGGATTATCGCCCGCCTTCAGGATCGTCGCCGCCAGACGCTGATCTTTCTGGATGCCTGCCGCAATGATCCCTTGCCGCAATCTGTGCGCGGGACGGGTGCGGCAGCCGACGGGCTTGCACGCCTGCAAACCGGCGTTGGCACTTTCGTCGCTTTTGCGACCGAGCCGGGGGCTGTCACCTTTGATGGCGCGGGCGAGGCTCCGAACAGCCCGTTCACAACTGCGCTTCTGGAGCATATCGAGACGCCCGGCATCTCTATCTCCGACATGATGATTCAGGTCCGTAACGAGGTCGAGGAGCGGACCTTCCGTCGGCAAACGCCTTGGGATCAGTCATCCTTGCGGGAACAGTTTTACTTCAACCCCGTCGCCGAGGCCAAGCAAGAGCTGAGCGATGCGGATTACGAATTGCTGGCCCAGCTTGCCCCCGATGACCGCAAGAAGTTTCTCGACCTGCTGCGCGCCTCTGGCTTTTCGGAAAGCTCGCTGCAAGCCGCCGACGCTGCGATTGAGGTTGCAAGTCTGGGGCTGGAGATGGCTGCCGACGATGGCGGCGTCACAATCGGTGATGCGACACCGGAACCTGAAGGGGCCGAAACTGTTATTCTGGCCGATGCAGGGCCGATTTCAGCCGAGCCAACCGAGGCTGAAACGGTGGTTGGCCTGGAAACCCTTGAGGTCGTAGATGGTGGAGTGACCATTGGCGATGTGCCCACAGCGCCGGAGCCCGAAACCGTTGTCACCGCAGCGATTGAGCCCGAGACTGCCCAACCCGCGACCGGCGAAACCATTGCCTCGATTCCCGAAACTGTTGTCTCCTTGCTGCCGCAGGAAACGCCAACCGAGGCGCAGGCTGATGGTGAGTTGCCGCCGATCCGTCTGGCGGCCCTGTCATGGGAAACGCGTGGGATCATTGGCATCAATGCCGTGACGGTGGAGCGGCTGCGCGTCGAAGGGAATGAGATCAAGCCTGACACCGATGCGAACCGCGACATCCTTGCCTCGATCGACCCCGCGCTGCTGACCGAACAGGTCACACCGGAGGAAGACAGCCGTGATCTGGCCGTTCTTGCGCAAACCGAACTGCGTCGCCTCGGCTGCTATCAACTTGCTATTGATGGGGATTGGGGGCGTGGCTCCCGCACGGCTTTGACCAGTTACTTCCTTGCCAAGCGCACCGTGCCTGATACGCTGGAGCCGACCGAAGCCTTGATCAAGCAACTGGTCGCTGACAAGAATGTCGTTTGCGCCGTGCGCGTTTCGCGCGTTGCGCCGTCCGTGCGGGCAAAAGCGAAAGAGCAGGTTCAGGCCACCCGCGCCAGCGCCGAAGCCTCCACCAAGCGCAAGATCAACCCGGTGACCAAACGCAAGATCAACGCACCGGCAAAGGTCAAGAAAGAGATGAAGAAGTCCCTGCTCGGCTCCGGCTCGTTCTAAGCCGGACCGGAGCAAACCGCTGGCTGGCATAAAAAAAGCGCCCCTTGGTCCGGGGCGCTTTCTGTTATCTTGCCGGGGGTCAGCGCAGATCGATGCGCAATTCCACACGGCGGTTTTCGGGATCGAACTCATCCCCGGTGCGGGGTTTGGATTTGCCCAATCCAACCGAGGACAGGCGGTCTTCCGACACGCCAAGACCGGTCAGAAAGGTTTTGACGGCAGTCGCGCGGGCTTCTGACAGCTCGACGTTATAATCGTCGGTTCCCCGCGCATCCGTGTGACCTTCGACCACAAACCGCGCGATCTCCAAACGTTCGTCCTGCATCATCTGCGCAAAGACAGCGAGGTTTTTCTGGGCATCCTCTGTCAGATCCGCCGAATCGAGTTCAAAGGTCACCAGCATATCCAGCCCTGCGGGGACTGCTGGCTTTTCACATTCTTGCGGCGTGCCGATACAAATGCCGCGCGTCGCGCCCATGTCGATGGAATTGATATAGAACTCAACCAGTTCCTCGGTGGAATAGGCGCTTTGTGCAAAGGCGGCTCCGCCACCCACCAATGAAAGGGCGAGCACAGTTGGGCAAAGAAATTTGCGCATGGTCAAAACTCCTCATCATTCAATAGGAAAAAGGGTACGCCAAACGGGCCTTCCGGTCAACGAAACCCGCAAGTTTTCCTTACCGCGCGAGGGAGAGCAGGCCCCCAACGTCCAGATGCGCCTCCAGATGCGCGGCGAGGGCGTCCAGCGTCCTTTCCACCGCGTCGCCGTAGGCGAGATTGGAAGTCGCAGCACCTCGGGCGGCCAAAAAAGCCGCGCGAAACGAATCATCGGCAAACATGCCATGCAGATAGCTGCCCATGATCCTGCCATCCGCCGAAGTCGCCCCCTCCGCAAGCCCGTTCACCTGTGCAAAGGGGCGCGCGCGGTCGGGGCCTTCGCTGCGCCCGATGTGGATTTCATAGCCTGAAATCGGGCATTGCGTGGCAATATGAACTGCCTCAACGCGGGTCAGGGTTTTATCGGCGCTCATGACGGTTTCCACATCCAGCAGGCCAAGGCCCGGCGTATCCCCTGCGACGCCTTCGATCCCGTTCGAGTCGCGCACCCAGTGGCCAAGCATCTGATATCCGCCGCAAATCCCCAGCACTGCGCCCCCGCGCCGCACATGGGCCGCAATATCCACATCCCAGCCTTGCGCGCGCAGATAAGCCAGATCGCCGCGCGTGGATTTAGAGCCGGGGATGATGACCAGATCAGTATCGCCAGGCACCGCCTCGCCCGCGCGGATCATCCGGAGCGAGACGCCCGGTTCCTGCGCCAGCGGGTCCAGGTCATCGAAATTGGCAATGCGCGACAGCGTCAGGCAAGCGATCTTATAGGCCCCCGCCCCTGCTGCTTTGGCAATATCCAGCGCATCTTCGGCGGGCAGGCGGAAGGCTTCGGGGAAAAAGGGCACCACGCCAAAGCCGCGCCAGCCCGTCCGGCCTTCAATCAGCGCATAGCCATCGTCGAACAGGGACACATCGCCGCGAAACTTGTTGATGATAAAGCCCGCGATATGGGCGTTATCTGCAGGGTCCAGCACGGCTTGACTGCCGACGATCTGCGCGATCACCCCGCCCCGGTCGATATCACCGACCAGAACCACAGGCACATCACCTGCCAGCGCAAAGCCCATATTGGCGATATCGCCTGCGCGTAAATTCACTTCGGCGGGGCTGCCCGCGCCTTCGACGATCACCAGATCACATTGCGATTTCAAGCGGTTGAAACTGTCCAGCACAGGGGCCATCAAGGATGGCTTCAGCGCCGAATACTCCCGCGCCTTCACAGTCGCGATGCGTTTACCCTGCACCACGACCTGCGCACCGATGTCGGTTTCGGGTTTCAGCAACACCGGGTTCATATCCACCAACGGCTCCACCCCGCAGGCCATGGCCTGCAATGCCTGCGCGCGGCCAATCTCACCGCCATCTGCCGTTACGGCGGCATTGTTGGACATGTTCTGCGGTTTGAACGGGCGCACCGACAGCCCGCGCAACCGCGCCGCCCGGCACAGGCCCGCCACCAGCATCGACTTGCCCACGTTGGAGCCAGCGCCCTGGATCATGACTGCGGGCATGGGGTCAGCCTTGTTTCGGCAGATAGGCCTCCACCGCCGCTGTGGCGATGACAAGCGTGTTGCCGCTATCGGGGTTGATCACGTTCAAGCCGCCATGGGTTGCCGTGACCGTCACTTTGCCGCGCGGCAGTTTGGACGCCAGCGCCACACAATCCACCGCCTGCGGGTTTTGCACGCCCACGGTCACGCGCACCTCCATTTCCGAATGCGCAAGGCCGATCGCCTCGAACATCGGGATCGCGGAATGGCGGATCGCGTCTTCGATCGCACGGGCGGCGGCCTTGGTGTAATCTTGGCCGTATTGATCGTTGCCCATGCCCATT
>JBFHGI010000015.1:0-13459 GCA_041583175.1 Pseudorhodobacter sp.
CCGTGCTGTTCTGCTCTCTAGGTTAATGAGTTTGGACCATAGCCTCGTCTGAAAAGTTCAGGGGTTGTGACTGTGGAAACGACAAGATGCCTAATTGTGGCCGAAACGACGTCGTAATTCGTCGATAGAGGGTGGCCTATACGGCCCAACTTGGCGAACATGAGGACATTCTATGGAAAAAATGGCACACGCAGTTTCTGAATCTTTTGGCAAGAAACTGAAGGTGAGAATAGTCAAATTTAAAGTTGGGAACTTTCTGCGTTGCCCTCACGTCACTGTTTGCCTAGGAGTTTTAGTCTGTCTTTGTGGTGTTTCGGAGCTTATGGAGGAATTCCTCGACGGTTACGAAGCCAAGTTTCACGCCGCGCATGGCGTTATTTTGTTTGGCGCCGTTACGATGCTCAAGGGTTTGACCGAGTTTGCTGAGGGATTGAAGGTCGTCACGACCCGGAACACCGAAGAATAGTGAATATTCTATTGTGTAATGGGGCTCGCCAATTCTAACGCCAGTCCAGTGCATTCTAGTGAACTGGATCAGGAGGGTTTACGCTGTCGGCCCTACGCGCTTCGCGGCCGTAAAACACCTCGAAAAGCGCGGCCTCGATGACCGTTCCAGCTCCTCAACTGAGGTGCTGTTCGAAGCCTGCGCCAATAGATCGTGCTCGGAGCCGAGCGGAACGCGTTGCAGCGGCTAATGGGCCAGATCAACTGGCACTCGATCTGGTCGGGCCGGGGATCAAGGGGGCCAGCAGGACCGAGCCGGCCATGGCTGTGTAGACTATAAGGACGATCATCGCGGAGAAAAGAAGAACCAAACATTCGCGGAGGTCGCGTATTCATAGCGAATTGCCGAACCAAACCCGCAAATAGCAAAATTTCTAACTAAACGCGCACTTCTGGCATCGCACCGATCAGCATTTTGGCATAGTTACTTTTCGGATTGTCAAATATCTCGTCGCTGCTGCCCTCTTCTACGATCTTGCCATGCAAGATCAGCGCAACGCGGTCGCAGAGATAGCGCACAACGGCAAGATCATGGCTGATGAAGAAATACGTCAGGCCCAGCTTGTCTTGCAGATCGAAAAGCAGGTTAAGCACCTGCGCCTGTACCGATACATCCAAAGCCGATGTTGGCTCATCGAGGATCAGGAGTTCCGGCCCGGAGGCCAGTGCGCGGGCGATGCAGATGCGCTGCCGCTGGCCGCCGGAAAACTCATGCGGGTAGCGGCGCAGATGTTGCGGGCCGAGACCGACCAGCGACAACAGCTCTGCAGCCCGGTCCGTGCGTTGCCGCGCGTTCAGCCCAAGGCTTCCCACATGGATCAACATCGGTTCGGTCACGATGTCATGCACCGACATACGCGGGTTAAGCGAGGCATAGGGATCTTGGAACACGATCTGGATCCGCGACCGCAGGTGGCGTATTTCCGTTGAGGAAAGCTGGGCCATATCTTTGCCCATGAACCGGATCGCGCCGGAGGTCGGCTTTTCCAACTGCAGGATAGAGCGGGTCATCGTGGTTTTGCCGGAGCCGCTTTCACCTACCAACCCAAAGCTTTCTCCCCGCCGCACCGAAAGCGACACGTTACTCAATGCGTGAACTTCGGCGGAGGAGCCGAACATGCCACGACGACCGGGATAGATTTTGCTGACATCACAGATTTCGAGCATCGGGGTCGTATCAATCATGGGTCAGTGCCTCCATTTCAGTCGCACGGATACAAGCGGCACTGTGGTTCGGCCCAACGGATTCAGCGGCCGGCGTTTCACGGGTGCAGGCCGCTTGCGCAAAGGCGCAGCGCGGGGCAAAGCGGCAGCCCGGTGGCGGGTTGATGAGGTTTGGCACAGCCCCCGCCAAGCCTTTCAAAGCGCCCCGCTTGGTCTCCTTGGTCGGGATCGCAGACAGCAGCGCGCGGGTATAAGGGTGCACCGGTTTGCCAATGACGGCAGCCACGGGCCCGCTTTCCACGATATTGCCTGCATACATCACCGCAACATGGCTACAGGTCTGGGCGACAACCCCGAGATTATGGGTGATCAGCACGACCCCCATGTCATATTCTGCCACATTCACTTTGATCTGCTTCAAAATCTGGGCCTGGATCGAGACATCCAGCGCCGTTGTCGGCTCATCCGCGATCAACAGATCGGGCCGCCCTATCATGGCCATCGCGATCAGCACACGTTGACGCATCCCACCAGAAAACTCATGCGGGTAGCTGGCAAGCCGGGCTTGCGCATTGGGGATACCCACTTTTTCCAGCATCTCCCCCGCTAGGCGCATGGCCGCTGCGCGACGGGTGCGGTTGCCAGAGGCCGGCGGGCAATCAAGGATGGATTCGTCTTGCGCCGCCGCCGCCAAAGCCACATCCACCAGTTGCTCGCCAATGCGAAAGGCCGGGTTCAGGTTGGTTGTCGGGTCTTGAAAAATCATGCCGATGCGCTTGCCGCGCAGCTTTTGCATCTCTCCCTGCGTCAGGGGAAGCAGATCTTTGCCTTCCAGCAAAATCTGCCCCTTGGAATAGGTCGCAGGGGGCGACGCGGCAAGGCGCGAAACAGACAGCCCCGTCAGCGATTTGCCACAACCGCTTTCCCCGACAAGGCCCCAGATCTCCCCCCGGTTCACGGTCAGGTTGATGCCGTTCAGAACATGGGCGCTGCCTTCATAGCTGCGCATGTGCAGGTGCAGGTCGCGGATTTCGAGGAGGGAAGCCATCAGCGCCTCGCTTTCGGGTCGAGCACATCGCGCAGGCCGTCACCCAACAGGTTGAAGCCAAAAACAGCGACAAACATGGCCATGCCGGGGGCCATTGCCGTCCACCAGAAATCCGGCATGTAAGAGCGGGAGATAGACAGAAGCGTGCCCCATTCCGGCGTGGGCGGTCGCACACCGATGCCGATAAAGCCAAGGCCCGCCACAGTCAGAATGGCAAAGCCCATATCAAGCGACATTTTCACGATGATCGGGGAAACCGTATTTGGCAGGATATGCCGGAACAGGATGCGCTGCGGGGTTGCGCCAATCGCGCGGGCGGCGGTCACATAAACCTCTTCACGGGCGGCAAGCACCTCGCCCCGCACAAGCCGGGCATAGCCGGGCCACCATGATAATGAGATCGCGATGACCATATTGCCAAACCCCGGCCCCAGCGCTGCGGCAATCGCCATCGCCAGGATCAGACCGGGGATGGTCAGCGTCAGGTCGGTCAGGCGCATCAGAGCCTCGTCGATCCAGCCCCCCGCAAAGCCTGCAATCGCACCGACCACGGTGCCGATGACAGAGCCGATCAGCACAACGCCAAATCCAGCCAGCACGGAAACCGTCGTCCCCGCCATCACCAAAGACAGCACGTCCTGCCCCAGCTCATTGGTGCCGAACGGATAGGCCCAGGACGGAGGGATAAAGCGGTTGGCGGTATCAACGCCGCCTGCAACATGCTCGGGGTAAGGGGCCAGTGCCGTGCCAAATGCGGTGAAGAACAGCACCAGCGCCACAAGAACACCGCCCAGAAGCGACAGCTTGCTTTGCCGGAACCGGAAGAAGGCGCGGCGCAGCTTGTCATATTTGGGCAGGCTATGGAGGTCGGTTGAAACGCTGTCGGTCATGAGTAACGCACCTTCGGGTTGATGACGCCGTACAACACGTCGATGATAAGATTGGCGAGGACGAACAGCAGCCCGATGACCAAGGCGACACCGATCACCGGCATCATGTCCTGGCTGACAATGGCTTTGGTCGCGTAAAGCCCAAGGCCGGGCCAGTCGAAGACCGTCTCCACCAGCACGGTGCCACCCAGCAACCAGCCGAAATACAGGCCGATAACGGTCAGTGTGGCCGATACCGCATTGCGGGCGACGTATTTGGTAATGATCAGTCGCGGGGCAAGCCCAAGCGCGCGGGCGGTCATCACATAATCCTGCTGCATCACCTCGATGGTGGAAGAGCGCATCATGCGCATGATCGTGGCCAGAGGTGACAGAGACATCGCAATGGCTGGCAGCGCAAGGTGGCGCAGCGCGGTTTTGAAGGTGCCCCAATCACCGGCAAGAAGGCTGTCGATGGTCAGAAATCCGGTGACGCTGGGCGGCGGGATGACGATGATGGGCAAACGCCCGCCCAACGGCAACCACATCAGCCACATGGCGAAACAAAGCTGCAGCAAAAGGCCAAGGAAAAAGCGCGGCATGGAAATGGCCCCGATCGCACCGATCTGGCTGAGGTAATCCGGCCATCTGTTGCGCCAGACGGCTGTGGCAAGTCCCAAGGGAATACCCACCACGATGGCCAGCGTCATTGCGGCCAGCACCAATTCCAGCGTCGCGGGCAGATAGGCTGCGATATCGGTCGCAACTGGCCTGCGCGTCAGCAGCGAAGTCCCCAGATCCCCTTGGAAAAGGCCGGTGACATAGGTCCAGTATTGCACCCAGATCGGTTGATCGAGCCCGTATTCAGCAGCCAGAGCTGCAATTTCAGCCTGTGTCGCGTTCGGCCCCGCCGCGAGGCCAACCGGATCGCCGGGCAATATGCGGGCGATGGCAAACATGATGATCGTCAGGCCGATGATCACCGGGATCAGCATCAGCAATCGTCGCAGAATGAAGTAAAGCATCAGGATGCCCTTCTATGGCGCGGTCTTTCGGGGCGGAGCGTTGGCAGGCCGCTTGATGCGGCCCGCCTGTTGATCAGGTCTTTGGACTATTCCATCGACAGGCCGAACGCCTCGATCGCGTTCGAGGCGACGGGGGTGAAGTGGTAGTTTTTCACCGTGTCGCGCATTGCAAGCCGACGGTTCTCCAGCACGCCAAAGATATCGGGCGCATCGGCCACAACCATCTCCTGGAACTTGTGATAGATTTCCACCCGCTTGGCCGGGTCCACCTCGGCGCGGCCTGCTTCGATCAGGGCATCCACCTCCGGGTTCTTGTAAACCGCATTCTGCCAACCGCCGTTACGCGACGAATGATAGGCTGCATAGGCGATATTGTCCGGGTCGCCATAGTTGGCGGTCTGGTAAACCGGGAACAGATCGGGGAAGGTCTCCGGCGACTGGCAAGCGGCAACCATGTCGGGCCAGTTCAGCGGCATGATCTCCAGCTCGATGTTCAGCGCCTTGAGGCTGTCGAGCAAGATCAGCGCCCAACGGCGTTGCTGTTCAAGGCCGGAAACATGCACCATACGCAGCTTGATGCCACCTTCCGGCGTATCGGTCATGGCCAGATGTTCCTTGGCCTTGTCCAGATCCATCCGGTACACCGACAGATCAGGGTTGTGGCCGAGGATACCGTTCGGCAAGGGGCCGGTCATCAGGTCGGCATAGCCCGCCGCATCGATGATCGCCTGATAGTTGGTCGCATAGGAAATCGCCTTACGCATGTTGATATCTGCGCAAGCCCCATGGGCGGTGTTCATCTTGATCGAGAAGGTCCGGTATTCCGGTTCCAGCACCCGCACGACACCGGGCGCGTCTTTCAACGAATCCATGTCTTCGGACGTCAGGTCGACGGCGATCTGGGCCTCTCCGCGCTGAAGCATCAGGCGTTGGGTCGCGGTTTCATGGACGATTTGCCAGATGACCCCTGCAAGATTGCCGAGCCCTGCCTGCCAGGCGTTTTCCGCACGGGCGAGGTGGTACAAGGTACCGGGCTGGAAGCGGGCAACCGTGAACGGGCCGGAACCGGCGGTGTTCGTCAAAAGATACGTCTGGCCGTCATCGTCACCCAGATTGGCCTCAATCACGGCTTTCTCAGCGATGAAAATCCAAGGCAGGACTTGGAGGAACGGCGCAAAGGGCACAGCGAGCGTGAACTTGACGGTGCCGGCATCAACCGCTGTCACCCCGTCTTCGGTGACGATATCGCGGATCATCCAGGAGTTGCCCTTGGCAAGCCGCAGCGCACGCTGGAAAGAATAGACCACATCATCCGCCGTGACCGCGTTACCGGAGTGGAATTTGGCCTCGGGGTTCAGGGTGAAGGTGTATTCCAACCCGTCGGCGCTCGTTTCCCAGCTTGCGGCAATCGCGGGGATGGCTTCCGGGGGGTTGCCTGCGACGCGGACCAAGGGGTCATAGACGTTACGCATGAAGAAGGACGCGGAATAGCCGGTCGCAGTATGCGGGTCAAAGTTCGGGATATCCTGACCGGAAGCAATAACCATCACGGCAGAATTCTGCGCGAACATGGCGCGGGGGAAAACGGTGCTGGCAAGGCCAGCGCCTGCCATGGCCAACAGGCCGCGGCGGGTCAGGTTCAGGTGGGGCGTGGTTTTCATGGGGTTCTCCTTGTTGTGGGATGCGGGGGCCTCACGACCCCCGTCGTTCTGTTTCAGGCATATGTTTTGGTATTTGCCTGTGTCGCCTCCGGCTTTGCCGATTGTGCGTAATGCTTGCCTGCGTGATCCGAGGTGATCAGGCCCAGTTTCAAATCACGGGCCACCGCCACGGGGTCGCGCTCTGCCGGATTGCCAAAGCCGGAGCCGCCGCCGAGGATCAGCTCCACCACCTCATCCGTGCGGAACAGGGACACGAGTTGCCCGGTGCCACAATCATGCACCTCCTTGCCATCGGGCGAGACAATGCGCCCGCGCGCGCCCAATCCCGGCAATCCGCCGAACAGGCCCTTGATCGGGTTGTCGACCCCTTCGGGATAGACCGATACCAGCATCTCCATCCCGTCCTCGTCGCGCTTGCAAAAGCGGATGCGCTGCGCGAGGCCGCCGCGCATTTTGCCCGCGCCGCCGCTGTCGGCAACGAAGCTTTTTTCCATGACCAGCACAGGGACGCGGCTTTCCATCAGTTCGATGGATGTATTCGCCGCCGAGGTGGGCCACAGCAAGGACGAATGCCCGTCGCCACGATCCGACCCGCCCTGCCCGCCGCCACAGAACAGCATGTCAGAGTAGAATTGCCCCGAGGTATCCTTGCCGTAGATATTGGCCGCAACGGCAAGGCCGGTGAAGCTTTGCACCTTGTCCCGCGCAGCCCCGGCAAGCGCCCCAAAGATATTGGGGGCCAGATACCAGCCGGTGCGGGTCCGCAAATTGACCGCCGCCGGATAGGTCGGGTTCAGGATAGAGCCTTCCGGCGCAGTCACGGTGAAGGGGCGGTAGCACCCCGCATTGCCGCGCACGGTTGGCGTCAACATGCATTTCAGCGGATAGGTCGCATGGGCGGCGGTGTAGTTCAGCGTAGAATTCAGGCCCCCTTGCGGCAATTGCGGCGGCACGCCGTCAAAATCCACCGTGATCGCATCACCGGCAACCTTGACCAGAACCGGATATTCAATCGTTTCGCCCAAGGGGTTGTTTGTGATGGTGGACCGATACTCGCCATCCGGAATGGCGGTGATCGCATCGCGCATCGCCTTTTCCGACAGGCCCTGCACAACCTCTGCCAAAGCGCCAAGATCATGCAACCCGTAGTCGCGCATGAAGGCATCCAGACGTTCCGCGCCAAGGGCATTGGCCGCAACGAAGGAATAGATGTCGCCCAAGACCTGCTCGCCGTTGCGGACGTTCTGCTGGATCATCCGCACCAGCGTTTCATTGGGCTTGCCCGCATCAAACAGCTTCATCGGCGGAATTTGCAGCCCCTCTTCATAGATCTCGCGGGCGTGCAGGCTGTCTTTGGTGCCGCCGATATCCGACACATGGCCGACGGTCCCCATCAACCCCACGAGCTTTCCATTTCGGAACGCAGGGGTGACAATCGCGATGTCGAACAGATGTCCGGCGCAGAGCCAAGGGTCATTTGTGATCAACACATCGCCGGGTTTCAGCGTCTCCGCCGGATAGGCCGCCAGCAGTGCCTTCACGGCGCGTGGCAAAGTGAGGTTGAAGACCGGCATCGCGCGCGGGCTATGGGCAAGGGTTTCGCCGTCCTTGTCCAAAAGCTCGCAAGCGAAATCCTGCGCCTCGGCAATCACCAGTGAAAAGGCGGTGCGGCACACGGTCAGCCACATTTCTTCGACGACGTTGACCAACCGCGACCACATGATCTCCAGCCCGATCGGGTCGGCTTCGATGCGGGCAACGGCTTGGGCGCGGGTCATGTCGGGGGCAATCAGGGCGTCAGCCGCCACCACAGCCCCGACCCGAACACAAATGTTCAGACCGGCATCGATGCGCACATGATCATTCGGGCCAACAACGGTCGTGGACTCGCGTTCCTCGATGATCGCAGGGCCGGGGATTTCGTCGCCCGCTTGCAGCGCGTAACGGTCATAAACCGCTGTCTTGAACTCACCTTCATCGAACCAGCACTGGCGGTGACCTTTCACCCGCTTGGCGCTGTCACCACCACCGGTGGCGCCGGTAAGCGCCAGTTTCGGGGTCGGGCCAGCCACCCGCACGCGGAAGGTCACAGCCTCGAACCGCGCGCCTTCAAAGGGTTCGGCATAGCGGGTGGAATAGGCGCGGATGAAGGCCTCGCGGATCGCGGGCAGATTGCCCTCGTCCAACTGTCCGAGCGGCAGAGGTACCGAAATATCATGCATCTGGCCCACCAGACGCATATCGGCGCTGCGCTCGATCACGGCCTGATCGGCACTGATACCGGCGCGCGTCAGGTGATGCAGGCCCTCTGCCTCCAGATCGGCCAGCAGCGTATTGATCGCCTCTGCATCAAATCCGGGTTTCAACTCCACCCGGCGCGAACGCACACCGTCAAAGGACAAGGGTGCCGCCAAAAAACCCAGCGCCGAAGCGGCGCCTGAAGCCGGCGGGATCAGAACCGAGGTGATGCCCATCGCACGGGCCACGTCAACGGCATGGGCCGGCCCTGCCCCGCCAAAGCCCACCATGGAATATTCACGCGGGTCTTTGCCACGCTCGACAAGGTGAACGCGCGCAGCGGCGGCCATGCTTTCGACCACGACCTTGTGAATGCCAAGCGCCGTTTCCGGCACCGTCAGGCCCAAGCGGTCGCCGACGCTGGCAATCGCAGCCTTGGCCGCTTCCAGATCCAGGTCCATACGCCCGCCCAAAAAGAAGCCGGGGTCGTAATAGCCAAGCGCAAGGTTCGCATCGGTGACGGTCGGTTCCTTGCCGCCCATGCCGTAACAGGCCGGACCGGGGTCGGACCCCGCAGAATGCGGCCCGACCTTCAGCAGCCCCACCTCATCAATCGCGGCGATGGAGCCCCCACCCGCGCCAATCTCGATCATTTCGATCACAGGGGCCTTGATGGGCAGACCAGAGCCTTTGGTGAAGCGATGCACGCGGGCGGCTTCCATCATCGGGGCCACTTCGGCGCGGCCGTGTTCGATCATGCAGGCCTTGGCCGTCGTGCCGCCCATATCAAAAGAGATTACATCCGAAAGCCCTGCCGCCTCGCCAAACAAGGCCGTTGCAAGCCCGCCACCCGCAGGTCCGCTTTCCAGCAGACGGATCGGGAAATCGCGCGCGGTTTCAAGCGACACCAGCCCCCCCGCCGAATGCATCAAGCGCAACGGGCCGGTAAAGCCCGCATCGCGCAGGAATTGCTCCAGCTTGGTCAGGTAGCGATGCATCAAGGGCTGCACAAAGGCATTTGCGCAGGTGGTGACGATGCGCTGATATTCCCCCATCTCGGCCACAACCTCAGAGGAGATAGAGACCGAAATTTCAGGATGTGCCGCACGGATCAGTTCGGCGGCGCGCTGTTCATGCGTCGGATTGGCATAGGAATGCAGGAAAGCCACCGCAATCGCTTCGCAGCCCGCATCCACCAGCTTTTGCGCGGCCGACAGAACCGCTTCCTCATCCAATGGCGCCACGATCTCGCCCGCGGCGTTCATCCGCTCGGACACTTCCAACCGCAAGTCACGGCTGACCATCGGGTCAGGGAAAGACACAAAAAGATCATATATATCATAGCGCTGCTCGGTTCCCATTTCCAGCAGATCGCGGAAACCGGCAGTGGTGATCAGCCCGACGGGCGCGCCTTTGCGTTCGATCACGGCATTGGTCACAAGGGTCGTGCCATGCACAATCTCTGCCACATCGGCGTGGCGGATATCCCGCAAGGCCAGAAGTTCTGACAGGCCCAGCAAGGCCGCCTCTGACGGGTCATGTGGTGTGGTCAGGCGTTTGTGCAGCGTCACACTGGCGTTTTCCGCATCATAGAGAACGAAATCCGTAAAGGTTCCGCCAATGTCAAAGCCAACGCGCCAACGGTTCTGGGAAAGGGTCATGCAAAGCTATCCTTATGTTCGAAACTGGGGCTGGACAAAGGCGGTATCGCCAAAATCCGCCGCGATTTGGCTTGCAGCCGAGGCAAGCGCGGTAAGCATCCGGGTGCAGCCGTCCTTATCGACCAACCCGTGCGGGTAGACGATGCAAAGGCTGATCGTTTCGCGGGTCGCCGGGTCGCCCACGGCAATCGCAATGGCATCGACGCCGGGCGTGCTTTCCTGCGATGAAAGCGCAATGCCGTTCTGCCGGATGCCAGCAAGAAGCGTCGTCAGGTTGCCCGTGTCGGGGTGGTCTTTGTACAGGGCCGCAACCTCGGCCTCCGACATGCGCGCCAGAAGCGAGCGGCCTGTGGCGCTCTGATGGGCGGACAAACGGCGGCCGATATTGGAAACGACCCGCAGCGCATTGGTGCCGGGGTAGTCCGCCACCGCTGTGACCTGCTGCCCGTCAAGGATGGAAATATAGCCGGTATGCCCGAATTGGGCGGTCAGCGCCGCTACTGCCTCCCCCGCCCGCGAGATCAACCGCGTGGAGCGCCGGAAGATCGCCGCCAGATCAAGCATCACCGTCCCCGGCCTGTGGCGCAGCGTGGTCCCGATGGTGCTGAGCATCCCGGCATCCCGCATCGCCTTCATCAGCCGCGACGCATTCGCCTTCGGCATATCCAGACGGCGGGCCACATCCGTCACCGTCAATTCCAGACAATCGTCGGAATAGAGTTTCAGGACAGCCGCGGCATTTTGCAGGACAGACATGACACCTTCACTTTGTTCCACTTTATGGAACGCATGATCCATTTAATGCAACTTGATGTTTGATTCATGATTCTGTCAATAAAAAACCGCGCCTTTTTCGGGCGCGGTCTTGGCTTTGGTCAGATTTTAGGCGGTTCAGGCGGCGCCGCGCCGCTCAACTAAGCGCGCCAAAAGGCTGGCACCGACGGGAAGGATGCTATCGTCAAAGATGAAGCCGGGATTATGGAGTGGAACATCGCCGTGATGCCCAAGGTTGAAGAACGCACCGGGCACCACATTCAGCAAATCGGCCATATCCTCTGACCCCATAGTCAACGGGGCATCGGGCTGCGCCTGTTCGCCCACGATCTCGCGGGCAACCTCGATCAGGTTCTCCACCCGTTCCGGCGCGTTTGACAGAACGCTAAAGATATTGCGGATATCGACGGCAATCTCCACACCATGCGCCATGGCGAAACCCGCGCAGATCTGCCGGATACGGGCATCGATCATCACGCCGTCGGCATCATCAAAGAACCGGAAAGTGCCGCGCAGTACTGCTGTTTCCGGGATGACATTATAAGCCGATCCCGCATGAAACTGCGTGACAGAAACCACCGCCGGATGCGTCGGGTCCATGTTGCGCGAGACGATCTCCTGTAGCTCTTTCACCAGCCCTGCCCCGATGACAACGGGGTCGCGACTGGCTTGCGGCATCGCCCCATGACTGCCCTGGCCAAGAATTTCAATGTCGAAAAAGCTCGCTCCGGCTTGCGCCTTGCCCGGGCGGATCGAGAGCCTAGAATGGGGGCTGTAGGGAGAGTTGTGCATCCCGTAAAGTTCGTCGCAAGGGAACCGATCAAACAAACCGTCGGCCAACATCGCCCGTGCGCCACCCAAGCCCTCCTCGGCCGGCTGAAAAATGAAGACCGCTTTGCCCGCGAAATCACGGTTCTCGGCCAGATACCGCGCCGCGCCCAACAGCATCGTGGTATGCCCGTCATGGCCGCAACCGTGGAATACCCCCTCATTCTTGGAAGCGTAAGGAAGGTTTGTCCGCTCCTCCATCGGCAGCGCATCCATATCGGCACGCAAGCCAATGGTACGGCCCGGCCGCGCACCGTCAAGCACCCCCACAACCCCGGTTTTGCCGATGTTGCGTGTCACCTGAACACCCCAGCCCTCTAGCAATTCCGCCACGCGCGCGGAGGTCCGGTGCTCTTCAAAGCCGATTTCGGGATGGGCATGAAAATCTTGGCGAAGGGTGGTCAAGTCGTCATGAAATGCGAGGATTTGGTCTATGGCGGGCATGGATGAACCTTTCTACGTCTCAAATGCTGCGCTGCATACGAGGCCGGACTAGAACCCAAATGACCCGATGCTGCAAGTTACACTGGAGGCAAGTGTCTGGCCTGACCGCCATGACCTGATGCTTACCTCCAATTTTGTATAGAGCCCGCCTGACGTTGCCCCCTCCACCTAATCCAGTTTGAGGTAGACTCTGGCCCAACCGAAAGGACCAGAGATGAAGCGTAGCAGATTTACCGAAGACCAGATCATTGGCATTTTGAAAGAGCATGAGGCAGGCGTTTCCGCGCCGATCTGTGCCGCAAGCACGGCGTCAGCGATGCGACCGTCTACAAGTGGAAAGCCAAGTATGGCGGGATGGATGTCAGCGAAGCCAAACGCCTGAAGGGCCTCGAAGACGAAAACGCCCGTCTGAAACGGCTGCTGGCGGATGCCATGCTCGATAATGCCGCGCTGAAAGACCTTCTGGGAAAAAAGTGGTGACGCCCGCCGCGAAGCGGCAAGCGGTCGTGCATCTGGTGGCGGGCCACGGGATGAGCGAACAGCGGGCGTGCCGGGTGGTCGGCTGTTGCCGGATGACCCTGCGCTACGAGGCGATCCGGCAGGATGATCCCGTGCTGCGGGAGCGGCTGAAGGAATTGGCGCGGGTGCGCCGCCGGTTCGGCTATCCATTGACCGTAAGGCGGCGGCTGCACGTGTTCTTGCGCCGTGAAGGCCACGAGGTGAACCACAAGCGCCTGTTCCGCATCTATCGCGAGGAGCGGCTGCATGTCCGTCGCCGCGGTGGACGCAAGCGGGCCATCGGCACGCCAGCCCCAATGACGCTGCCGCTGATGCCGAACCAGCGCCGGTCGCTCGACTTCGTGTCCGACCAGCTGACCCCCTCTCGGCAGATTGCTTCGCAATCGCCTGCCGGGCAATGGATGGTCGTCGGTTCCGCATATTGACCGTGGTCGACGACTGCACACGGGAATGCCCCGCCCTGATCGCCGACAGGTCTCTGTCCGGCGCAAGGGAGGCGCGGGAACTGGCGCCCTGTTCGAGTCCCGTGGAAAGCCCGGAACCGTGGTCAGCGACAACGTCCTAGCTCGGGAACAATCCGCTGTTTTGGGCGTCAGATCACATGGCATCCGAGCGACCGGATACCTTTTGAATAGTTGCCCAGGCGGGCTCCGCCGTCAAGAAGTGGTCTCTCCCATAGCAACCACAGGTTCGGCCCAAGTGCCGCCCTCACCGTCCTTAAGAC
>JBFHGI010000016.1:0-13274 GCA_041583175.1 Pseudorhodobacter sp.
CCACCCCGAAGGCTATCTGGAAGGCTTTGCCAATCTCTATAACGAGGCGGCGGATCTGATCATTGCGGCGCGCGATGGCGGCAGGCCTGAGCATCTGCTGCCCACGGTTCAGGATGGGTTGGCGGGCGTGGTGTTCATCGACGCTTGTGTAAGATCATCCAACCGCAACGGGGCTTGGGTTTCGGTATGACGACACTGTCCCTGTCGCTTTCCGGCGTGTCCCGCAGCTTTGGCCCGATTGAGGTGTTGCATGATATCAGCATCACCTTGGCGCCGGGTGAGGTGCATGCCCTGATCGGTGAAAACGGGGCGGGGAAATCGACCACGATGAAAATCATGTCGGGCTATCTTGGCCCGACATCGGGCGCGGTTCTGCTGAATGACGCGCGGGTACAGTTTGCCAACTCTCAAGAGGCCGAGGCGCAGGGTGTGGTGCTGATCCATCAGGAATTCAACCTCGCCGACCAGTTGAGCGTGGAGCAGAATATCTTTCTGGGCCATGAGAAAAGGCGCGGGCTGCTGTTGGATATAAAGGCAATGCAGGCCGAGGCGCGGGCCCTGCTGGAACGCTTGAATTGCGGCGTATCGCCGACCGCGCGGGTGCGCGATATTGCCAACGCCGACAAGCAGATGGTCGAAATCGCCAAGGCCCTGTCGCGCAAGGCCAAAGTGCTGATCATGGACGAGCCGACGGCCGTGCTGACCGAACGCGAGTCCGAAGTTCTGTTCGAGCAGGTGGAGCGGCTGAAAGCGGCGGGGGTGGCCATTCTGTTCACCTCGCACAAGCTGGATGAGGTGAAGCGCATTTCGGACCGCATCACCGTGCTGCGCGATGGGGCCGTGGTGTCACAAGGGCTGACGGCGGAGTATACCGAAGACCAGATGGCCGAGGCTATGGTGGGGCGCGATGTATCCTCGCTCTACCCTGTGAGGGATACGGCGATTGGAAGCGATGTGGTTCTGTCGGTCAAGGGGCTGAGCGTTCCGGGCTTTGTGCAGGACATCAGCTTCGACCTGCATCAGGGCGAGATTCTGGGCATCTCGGGCCTGATCGGCTCGGGGCGGACCGAGGCGATGGAAGGGCTGGTCGGGCTGCGCACGCATAGCGGCTCGGTGCAGATCAAGGGCGCGCCGGTGGCGATCAAATCGCCCGCGCAGGCGCAGGCGGCTGGCCTGTGCTATCTGACCGAAGATCGCAAGAGCCGGGGCTTGCTGCTGAACAAGGGGATGCGGGAAAACCTGACGCTGCAATCCCTGCCAGAGTTTACCAACTGGCTGATCGACCAAACCGCCGAAGAACGGGCCTTGACCAAAGCGGTAGAGGATTTCGACATCCGCGCTCCGTCGCGCGAGGTGCTGGTCGGCAATCTGTCGGGGGGAAACCAGCAAAAGCTGTTGATCGCCAAGGTCATGCTGGCCGGTCCCGATATCGTCATCATCGACGAGCCGACGCGCGGCATCGACATCGGCACCAAGCAGCAAATCTATGAGTTCATTCACGCGCTGTCGCGGGCGGGCAAATCCATCATCGTCATCAGTTCCGAGATGCAAGAGGTGATCGGCCTTGCCGACCGCGTGCTGGTGATGCGTTTGGGCCGCATTTCGGGGCAGGTTTCGGGGGCGGATATGACCGAAGATAAAATCGTGCGTCTGGCCATGGGTCTGGGCGCAACCAAGGAAGAGGCGGCATAATGGCCACGACAGACGCAACACAAAAACCCAACCCGCTGCTGGACCTCAAGGTGCTTGGCCCCATTCTGGCCTTGGTGGTTCTGATCATTGTGGGCGCATTGCTTAACGGCAATTTCCTGAGCGCGGCGAACATCACCAATGTGCTGTCACGCTCGGCCTTTATCGGCATCATCGCAGTGGGGATGACCTTTGTCATCACGGCAGGCGGGCTGGACCTGTCGGTAGGCTCTATGGCGGCGTTTATCGCGGGGCTGATGATCCTGGTGATGAATGCGCTGCTGCCTGTGATGGGGCCGGGCTGGCCCTTGGTCATGGTCGGTATGCTGGTTGCGATTGTGGCGGGCACGGGGGCCGGTATGGTCAACGGCTTCCTGATCACCACCATGCGTATCGAGGCATTTATCGTCACGCTTGGCACGATGGGCATTTACCGCAGCCTCGTGACATGGCTTGCCGATGGTGGCACGCTGTCGTTGGATTTCGGGATGCGGGCGATCATCCGGCCGATTTACTTCAACGGGATTTTGGGGATCAGCTGGCCGATTATCGTCTTTGCGCTGGTCGCGCTCACGGGCGAATTGGTGATGCGCCGCGCGGCATTCGGGCGCCATGCCGCCGCTGTCGGGTCCAACGATCAGGTCGCGCGCTATTCCTCGGTGAATGTGAACCGCGTGCGCATGATGACCTATGTGTTTCTGGGCATCCTCGTCGGCGTTGCCACCATCATGTACGTGCCGCGACTTGGCTCGGCCTCCTCCAGCACCGGTGTGCTGTGGGAGTTGGAGGCGATTGCCGCCGTGATCATCGGCGGTACCATGCTGAAGGGTGGCTTTGGCCGTGTTTGGGGCACAGTGATCGGCGTGCTCATCCTGTCGCTTATCGACAATATCCTGAATTTGACCGACGGGGTTTCCCCCTATCTGAACGGGGCGATCCAAGGGGTTATCATCGTTCTCGCTGTCATCTTGCAGCGCGATAAGAAGGCGGAGGGCTAAGGGGCCTTCCATTCGTTTCATGGCAACAGGAGGTAAAACCATGACATTTACAAGATTGGCAGCAGGGGCCATTCTGGCCGCATCGCTCGCCACGCCCACATTGGCGCAAGACACCAAGGTAATCGGAGTGTCCATTCCGGCGGCCACGCATGGCTGGGCGGGGGGCATGAACTTTCACGCGCAAGAGGCTGTGAAACGGCTTGAGGAGGTCTATCCGCAGCTGGATTTCGTGCTGGCGACGGCATCTGACCCAGCAAAGCAAGTCAACGACATCGAAGATATGGTTGCGACGCGGAATATCTCGGCGTTGGTGGTCCTGCCCTTTGAATCCGAGCCGCTGACAAGCCCTGTCAAAGCAGTTGCCGATGGCGGTGCCTGGGTGACGGTGGTGGACCGTGGTCTTGCCATTCCGGGGATCGAGGATCTTTACGTCTCGGGCGATAACAGCGGCTTTGGCAAGGTTTCGGGCGAATACATGGTTTCGGCGATGCCGAACGGCGGCAAGATCGTTGCCCTGCGCGGTATCCCGACCACCATCGACAACGAGCGTGTTGCGGGTTTTGAAGCGGCGATCGAAGGTTCCGGCATCGAGATCATCGGGATGGAGCATGGCAACTGGAATCGCGATGACAGCTTTACCGTGATGCAGGATTTCCTGTCCAAGCATGAGCAGATCGATGCTGTCTGGGCATCGGATGACGATATGGCCATCGGGGTGCTGGCGGCCATTGAGCAATCCGGTCGCAGCGATATCCAGTTCGTACTAGGCGGTGCCGGCATGAAGGAAATGATCGCGCGGGTGCGAGATGGCGACAAGATGGTTCCGGCAGATGTGACCTATCCGCCGTCGATGATTGCCACAGCGATTGAACTGACGGCTGTCGGGCTGACCTCGACAGCGCCGGTATCGGGCCGGTTTACGATTGGCTCGGTTCTGGTGACGCCTGAAAACGCAGCGGAATTCTACTACCCTGACAGCCCGTTCTAAGGCAAAAAAATAGGGCGAAGGGCAAAAGGCCCTTCGCCCAACTCTAAGCGGCTAGCCGCGATATCCTTTCTTGGTACTGTCGACACAACTGGTGGCGCGCCTAGTTTCTCGGCAGCTCTATCTGCGCCACCTGCACAGAACCGTGATAACCAAGCCCCGCCGACAATCTTGAAATACAGTCCTCTTCGCAGAATGCCTTCCCGGGGCCGTGCAAATCGGCCTGCAAATCAACTGGCGATTCTTGGAGAGTTTGCGCTTTGCCTGCGATGCAGGCAGTCAAACCTCTATGCCCAATCTCTTATTGTAAAACCGACAGGCTCTACCGCGTAAGACGTTGATTTCACGCTTCGGTAAGTGCCAACGCAATCTTTTTGACTCCTGCATCAATCCCGTTTGTAACAGCGCCGCAACAGCCCTTAGCAATATCCCTTGACCGAAACCGTAACTACGGTCATTATTTAATAAGGGAGTATATTCTATAATAAGGGAGTATCGTGACGTGAAACTGCTACCAAACAACACCAGGCCCGCGCTCTTGGCCCTTTTGGCCAGCGCCGCTTTGGCAGTGCCAGCAACCGCGCAGACCAAACTTGATATCGCCATCGTGGGTGAGGCTGATACGTTTGACCCGATGATGTCGACCAAAGACGTGGTCAGCATCGTAACCCAGCATTTCGTCGAAACACTTTACACTTTTGATGAAAATTGGGGTGTGGCCCCGCTGCTTGCAACCGAATTGCCAACGATCAGTGATGATGGTTTGACCTATACCATCGGCATTCGCGAAGGCATCACCTTCCATGACGGTTCCACTATGGATAGCGCCGATGTCGTCGCTTCACTGGAGCGGTGGAAGACCCAATCACCGCGCGGTAAGGGCGTAGCCGACAAAATCGCCTCTATCACCGCGACAGGACCGTTTGAAGTGACGATCCAGATGAGCACCCCTTATTCGCCTCTACTCTCGCTTCTGGCGTTCTCTAACTCGGCTGCTGCGGTTTACCCGAGCGAAATTCTGGCCGAAACGATCGAGAATGTGGTTGGTACCGGCCCCTATATGATTGCCGAGCATGTGCCAGACCAATACCTGCAACTGAAGCGGTTTGATGCGTATGTTTCACGGAGCGAACCATCTTCGGGCGGCGCTGGCGCGCGCAAGCAATTGGCAGATGAAATCCGGTTTATTCCGGTGCCGGACCCTAACACGCGGGTCGAAGGCTTGCTGTCGGGTCAGTTTGATTTTGCTGATGGTCTACCCTCGGAAAGCTTTGCACGTATTGAGGCAAGCGATGTTGCTGACCCGATGCTGCTACGCCCCTTTGGTTGGCCCATTTTTGCGATCAACCATAAGGCTGGCTTGCTGACAGATCTGAAAACCCGTCAGGCCTTACAAGCGGCCCTACCGATTGACGACATGCTTTTTGCGGCCTTTGGCGATGATAATTTCTTCGTAGTTGATGGCCCGATGTACCCCGAAGGTTGGACATGGCGTAACGATGCGGGCGTCGACAAATACAACCAGAATGACCAAGCCAAAGCCGCCGATCTACTCAAAGAAACCGGCTATGACGGCACTCCGCTGCGTATCCTGACCTCGCGCCAATATGAGTTTCATTTCAAAATGGCCGAAGTAGCAAAGGTCGCGCTGGAGGCAGCGGGCTTTGCTGTCGAGATGAATGTGGTGGATTGGGCAACGCTGGGCCAGCAACGCAACGATCCCGCGCTGTGGGATATCTATATCACCCATTCACCATTCTTGCCGGAGCCAGCATTGACGGACCTTTACACCTCGTCTTCGCGACTTGGTTGGGCTGAACCGGAAAAGGACGCAATTGTCGCCCAATTCACTGTCGAGACAGATCAGGCCAAACGACAAGAGCTGTTCGCGCAGTTGCAGCAGAAGCTCTATGACGATGTTGGCTTCATCAAAATCGGCGGGTTCAATGCCCTGAACGGCATCCGTCAAGGCCTGACCGGCGTGACTGCAACGCCTTGGCCGTTCTTCTGGAACGCATCCAAGTAAACCGGTTGCCCCGCTGATCGCTGTAAAACGGCGGGGCAATTTTTAGCATGGTCTGAGGTGCAACGTGGCTGTCTACATTTTCAAGCGTATCCTCGGTTTGATGGTGGTGATCTTCTTGGTCCTAACCATCGCCTTTGTGATCGTGCGCCTTGCGCCCGGCGATCCCGCGGCATTGATGCTTGGCCCCGAAGCCAGTGCTGAGGATGCGGCGCTGTTACGCACACAGCTTGGCCTCGACCGCCCGATCCTGGTCCAATATCTGACCTTCGTTTTCAATGCCGTGCAGGGCGATCTGGGCAATTCAATCTTTTTCAACCAACCCGTTACGCAGGTTTTGCTCGGACGCGCGGAGCCTACTATTTTTCTATCGCTGTTTTCCTTGCTGATCGCTCTGGTCATTGCGACGCCGGTAGGGATCTATGCCGCTTACCGTCGCGGCTCCTGGCTGGACCAAGGAGCGATTTCGACGGCAATGCTCGCGGCCTCCATCCCCAGTTTCTGGACGGGGTTGATGTTTCAACGTTATCTGGCCACCGAACTGGGCTGGTTTCCAGCCTCGGGCTATGGCGGGCCGGATGCGGGGTTCTGGGTGCGGATGGGGCATCTTGCCCTTCCCTCCATCGTTCTGGGTATCGTCAATTCAGCGCTGATCATCCGGTTTACCCGCGCATCGATGCTGGATATTCTGGGTGAGGATTACATCCGCACCGCACGTTCAAAAGGCATGGGCGAACGCCGCGTGATCTTGCGCCACGCCCTGAAAAACGCCGCTATACCGATTATCACGGTGGTTGGCCTGACCTTCGCGCTGCTGGTTTCGGGCGCCGTAGTGACTGAGCGGGTATTCAATATTCCGGGCATGGGAAACCTGATCGTATCAGCCGTATTGCGCCGCGATTACCCGGTGATCCAAGGCACATTGATAGTCGTCGCCACACTATATGTTCTGATCAACCTTGCCACTGACCTGCTCTATCTGCTGGTCGATAAGCGTGTGAAATACTGAGGAAACCATGGCCGCTTCATCTACACAAGACGCCAGCTTTATTGACCTGCTGTTCTCGCGCCGAAATGTGCTGATCGCCGCAATCCTGTTTGTCATCATCGCCGTACTTTGCCTCGCCGCCCCCATTGTCGCACCCGCCGATCCGTTCAAAATGTCGGTAAGGGCACGCTTGACTGAACCGGGCGCACAGTTCTGGCTGGGGGCCGATGCTTTTGGTCGCGATGTCGCATCGCGTTTGCTTTATGCGGGCAGGGTGTCGCTGACCATTGGATTGGGCGTTGCCGCGTTCTCCAGCCTGATCGGCATTGTCATCGGGTTGCTCGCCGGTTTCTTCCGCCGTTTGGATGCACCGATGTCGCGGCTGATCGATGCGATGATGGCCTTTCCTGATATCCTGTTGGCAATTGCTTTGGTGTCCATTCTAGGCGGCTCGATGGTCAATGTGATGATCGCGCTATCCATCGTTTACGCCCCGCGTATTGCCCGTATCGTCCGCGCATCGACCTTGGTGATCCGCGAATTGCCCTATGTGGAGGCGGCCCGCGCTTTGGGATCAAGCACTTGGACAATCATGACAACTCATGTGCTGCGCAACATCCTGTCACCGATCATCGTCCAAGCGACCTTCATCTTTGCTTATGCCATGTTGGCCGAGGCGGGCCTGTCATTTCTTGGCGTGGGTGTTGACCCCGCCACCCCCACTTGGGGCACGATGATCAACGAAGGTCGCCAGTATATCGATCAGGCTGCCTTTCTGATTGTCTTTCCCGGATTGGCCATTTCGGCTTCGGTTCTTTCCCTGCAACTTATCGGCGACGGACTGCGCGATGCGCTTGATCCCCGTCTTGCCAAGGATCTATGATATGTCGATCTCACTGACAAACTTTCGCGCAACCGGCTTTTCCAACACGCCGGATGTCATCCACATCACCGATGCAGGGCTGGTGACAGATGCCGCACCCGCTGGCGCGCAGGTGGTGGATTGCAAAGGGGCTTACCTATCACCCGGTTGGTGCGATTTGCATGTTCATGTCTGGCACGGCGGCACCGATATTTCGGTAAGGGCGAGTGAGGCGGGGCGACCGACAGGTGTCACCGCAATGGCCGATGTTGGTTCGGCGGGTGAGGCAAGTTTCCACGGCTTGCGGGAATATGTGATCGAACCGCAAAGTGAAACGATCAAGGCGTTTCTGAACATCGGGTCGATCGGCCTCGTTGCCTGCAACCGTGTGTCGGAACTGATTGACGACCGCTCGATCGATATCGACCGCACCTTTGCCGTGATCGAGGCCAACCGTGACGTGATCTGCGGCATCAAGGTTCGCGCGAGCCAGGTCATCGTTGGGGCGTGGGGTGTGGCGCCCGCCAAGATTGCCAAGCGCGTGGCAGAAATCGCGGGCCTGCCCTTAATGGTGCATGTGGGTGAGCCGGGTCCGTTGATTGACGAGGTGTTCGACATCCTGACCCCCGGCGATATCGTGACACACTGTTTCAATGGCAAAAAGGCAGGCTCTATCCGCGACACCGCGGCCCTGTTTGCCCAAGCCCAGCGCATGGCTGCGGACGGGATTTATATGGATATCGGGCATGGCCAAGCCTCATTCGACTTCAAATGCGCGCGCGATTCCGTGGCTGATGGCCTGCTGCCCTACAGCATTTCCACCGATTTGCATCTGCGCAATATCAAAGGCCCGGTGCATGACTTGGCAACCACCATGTCCAAGTTGCTCGCCGTGGGGGTGCCATTTGACGAATGCATCGCCGCTGTGACCCAACGTCCGCGCGGTATTTTGGGCCTTGGTGGTCTGGACGGCACAACAGCGGGAATGCGCGCCGATTTCACGTTGTTTGACGTGTTGGACTCGGGCGAGATTGCAACGGACAGCTCCGGCAACACACTTGCTCTGTCCCAGATGTTTGAGCCCCGGATGACCGTGATCGGCGCCAGCATCGAACCAGCCGAGCGGAGACGTCAATGACAGACAAGACCGTTCTTGAGGTATCAAACCTGCGCGTCAGCTTTCGCGCGCGGCGCGACAGCGTCACCGCCTTGCGCGATGTCAGCTTTCGGCTTGCCGCTGGCAAAACCCTCGCCTTGGTGGGGGAAAGTGGCTCAGGAAAATCTGTGACCTCGCTGGCGATCATGGGGCTGCTGCCGCCCAATGGTGCGATTTCAGGAGGCTCCATCACATATGCGCAGCGCGATGGGCAAAGCGTTGACCTGACGAAAGCCACGGAAGCCGATATGCGCCGCCTGCGTGGGGCCGAAATGGCGATGATTTTCCAAGAGCCCATGTCCTCGCTCAACCCGCTTTTCACCATTGGCGACCAGATCGGGGAAATGCTGTTACTGCACACCGATCTGGATGCCAGCGCCCGCCGCAAACGGGTAATCGAAATGCTGGAGCTCGTCGAAATTCCTGCCGCAGCCTCGCGGGTCGATACCTATCCACATGAACTTTCGGGCGGGATGCGGCAGCGGGTGATGATTGCGCTGGCGATGGTCTGTAACCCCGCGCTCCTGATCGCGGATGAGCCGACAACGGCACTGGACGTAACCATTCAAGCGCAAATACTAGACCTGATGCGACGATTGCAACGTGACCTGGGCATGTCCATCTTATTCATCACACATGACATGGGCGTGGTGGCCGAAATGGCCGATGATGTGGCGGTGATGTATGCGGGCGCAGTTGTGGAACAAGGCCCCGCGCAATCCGTGTTCGGGGCCACGCAGCACCCTTATACGCAAGGGCTTTTAGCCTCCATCCCCGTGCCGGGCCGCGCGGTGGGGGAGTTGCTGGTGCCGATCCCCGGCTCTGTACCACCGTTGCATGATATGCCCAGCGGCTGTGCCTTTGCGCCACGCTGTGTGCGCGCAGATGCAGCTTGTGCCGCACCGGTTGCCCTGCATGAATCTGCCCGAAACCACCGCGTCGCCTGTTTCCATGCGGGGAGTTTTGCCCATGCTTGACCAATCGCATCCCCTTCTTCAAATCCAGCACTTGTCTAAGCGCTTCCAGACCCCGCGCGGCCCTGTACATGCCGTCAATGATGTCAGCTTCGATATTCCCCGCGGATCCATCACCGGGCTTGTCGGCGAAAGCGGATCCGGCAAGACCACCTTGGGGCGTAGCTTGCTGCGGCTCATAGAGCCATCCGAAGGCAAGACCCTCTTTGATGGCGTTGATCTGAACACCCTGTCACCCGCCAGAATGCGGCAGATGCGCCAGCGCATGCAGATCATCTTTCAAGATCCTGTGTCCTCGCTGAATCCCCGGCTCAAGGTGCAGGATATCATCGCCGAAGGGCTGGTCGCGCATGGTATAGGCACCAAATCCGAACGCCGCGAACGGGTTGCAGCCTTGCTGGAAGAAGTCGGCTTGCGGGCTGACCATATGACCCGTTTCGCGCATGAATTTTCGGGCGGCCAGCGTCAACGCATCGGCATTGCGCGCGCACTTGCTTTGGAACCTGAGTTCATTGTGGCGGATGAAAGCGTGTCGGCACTGGATGTTTCCATTCAGGCGCAGGTGTTGAACCTGTTGCTGGAATTGCGAACCAAGCGCAACCTTACCATGTTGTTCATCGCGCATGATTTGTCGGTGGTGGAATATCTATGTGACCAGATCGTGGTGATGTATCTGGGAAAAGTAGTGGAAATTGGCCCCGCGCGGCCCGTCTATACCACCCCATCACACCCCTACACGCGCGCGCTGCTGTCAGCGATCCCGCTGCCTGATCCGTCGTTAGAGCGAAATCGCACCATCCTGCGTGGCGATATTCCCAGCCCGCTGGCCCCGCCTTCCGGCTGTGTGTTTCGCACCCGTTGCCCTGATGCGGCCGAGGTCTGTGCGGCGGGTATCCCCGAGCCCGTCACCGTAGCCCCCGCCCATCAAAGCTATTGTAAACGATTGAAAGAGCTTCATGGACCAGATTGATTCCCCGAAAACGCCTGAAACGAGGCTAAAGGCGCTTGGCATTATGCTGCCATTGGCAGCCCCTTCCCCCATCGGTTCGTTCTGTAACGTGCGCGAAAGCAAGGGCTGGCTTTATGTTTCAGGCCAAGGGCCTGTGGCTGCGGATGGTACGCTTATGTGCGGCAAGGTCGGAGATGACGTAACCGCCGAAGAGGCGCGCGAGCATGCGGCCCTGACGGCAGTGAATATTCTTGCAGCGCTGCAAAACCACTTGGGAAGTCTTGATCGGGTGGGCGGCGTGGTCAAGCTACTTGGCCTTGTGAATGCCACCCCCGATTTTGCACGCCACCCTTTCGTGATAGATGGTGCATCTGACCTGCTTTCCGCCGTTTTCGGTGCCTGTGGCACACATGCGCGGTCAGCCTTTGGTGTGGTGTCGCTGCCCAATCAGATCACTGTAGAGATTGAAGCAATCTTCGAGGTGAAGGAAGCGGAATGACCCGTTTATGCTGCCTTGCGTCCCAACGCGCGTTCTACCGATTCAGCAGCGCGTTGCACTTCGGTGGTCAATTCATCCAGTCGCTCAAACACCCGCTGCTCCGACAAGACGATCGACATGGTACAGACGCAATTGCCTTCGGGATCGCGGATCGGCGCAGCAATACAGGCAACGGAGTATTCCGAGTTGCCGGTTTGCAGGGCAAGACGGTTCAAGTAATCTTCTCGCGATTGCAAAGCCAGCGTTTCCGGGTCCGTCTCGGCGATACCGGTTTGCGAGGATTTCGCACTGGCGCGAAACGCGGCCAGACGTTCGGCATCAGGCAAATGTCCCAACAGCAAACGCCCCGACGCGGTCCAGTTCAGAGGTACGCGGGTGCCGACATCCGACGTTACTCGAAAATGGCCCTCACCTTCAGCCATCGCGATCACCACCATCATGCCTTCATCGCGCGCGCAAACCTGCACGGTCTCCCCCGTCCGCTTGCTCAGCGCGAGCATTTCGCGCCGCGCCTCGGCGAACATGTCCATTTGCGAGCGATAAACCAGACCGTAGCGCATCAACCGCGGCCCCAGCCAAATGCGGGTATCATCGGCGCGCGACAGCATATCGCGTTCGACCAGATCATCGACGATACGGTAGATGGTCGAAACCGGCGCACCCACCGATTTGGCCAGTTCATACGCGCTCATCGGCATGCGCCGTTCGGTCAGAATATCCATAACCTGCAAAGCGCGATCTATACCGCTTGTCCGTTTCCGTGCCTCATCGCTCATACTCACCTCCACAACTCTGCCTTATGTTCCCTTATAATGGAAACTTGGCGCCAGCTACAAGGGATAGCCCATGCAAGATTTTGAAAACCCCGAGGACTATTGGGCGTGGCATGATGCCAACGGCTTTTCCCGCATCATCAACGTGAATGGCACCATGACCTCGCTTGGAGGGTCGATCACCCGCGCCAAAGTCAGGCAAGCGACAGTTGAGGCGATGGGGCGATTTGTGAAAATCCACGAATTGCAAAGCAAGGCGAGCCGCGTGATAGCAGAACTGACGGGTGCGCAGTCGGGCTGCATCACCGCTTCGGCCAGTGCGGGGATTTCACTGGCCGTCGCTGGTGCAATGACGGGGATGGACCCTGCCGCCGCCGAGAGCCTGCCACGCGGGGCGGGGCTGCGGTCGGGCGTAGTGGTGCAGCTGGGGCATTTGTGCAATTACGGTGCACCCTTGGCGACGGCCATTGAACTGACGGGTGCGCATGTGGTGCCTGTCGGTCAATCAACGCTTTGCACGGACTATCAATTTGACGCGGCGCTGACCGACACTGTGGCCGCGGCTGTTTATGTCGTGTCGCATCATGTGGTGCATTACGGCCAAATCCCCTTTGCCCGATTTGCTCGGATTGCCCATGCCAAAGGCGTGCCGGTGATTGTTGATGCAGCCTCGGAATATGATGTGAAACGCTTCATCGCCGAGGGCGCAGATATCGTCATCTATTCCGGCCATAAGTTTCTGGGCGGTCCGACGTCGGGAATCATCGCAGGGCGAACGGATCTGGTGCGTGCGGCCTATTTGCAAAACACCGGCATCGGGCGCGGGATGAAAGTTGGCAAGGAGAGCATCGCAGGCGTAATCGCGGCGATGGAGGCCTGGATGCAGCGCAACCATTCCGGCATCCGCACCGAAGAAGACGCGGCGTTGGAGTTGTGGCAAACCTCGGTGGCAGGGATTTCCGGTATCGCGGCGATCAAGGTGGATGACCCCACCGCCAACCCGTTGCAGCGGTTGCAGATCAACGTTGATGCGGCCAAGGCCGGTGCTTCGGCCGCCACCTTTGCCCGTGCTTTGGGGCAGCAATCTCCCGCCATTATCGTTCGCAATCACGAGGTAGAGCTTGGATATTTCCAGCTTGACCCCTGTAACCTCGCACCAGGGCAGGCCGAAATAGTGGCAGAAACACTGGCAAGGGTATTGGCAGATGGACACAGCTTGCAAGCCGAAGAGGGAGACGACGCTTCTGCCCGCAATGGCGGCACTGATGCTTATATGACTTGGCAAGGTTAGCGTATTTGCACAAATCCCTGATCTTGCAGCAGACGGGCCAGCCAATCCATAAAGACCTTTAACCGTGGTGCGAGGTGGCGGCGACGG
>JBFHGI010000017.1:0-13197 GCA_041583175.1 Pseudorhodobacter sp.
CAACGGGGCGTCTTCGGGCAGGTCGATAATACCGTCGTGATCGTCCGACAGCATCAATTCGCGTTCCGAGCACAGCATGCCGTTGCTATCCACGCCACGGATGTTGCCGGGCTTCAGATCGACGCCGGTGCCCGGGACATGTGTGCCAACGGGGGCGAAGACGCCGACTAGGCCGGTACGGGCATTCGGCGCGCCGCAGACAACCTGCACCTCTTCGGGGGCGGTGCCGGGGCCACCCGGATAGGTTTCGACGCGGCACAGGCGCAAACGGTCGGCATTCGGGTGTTGCACGGCCTCGATCACCCGACAGATGCGGAACGCGCCCAGCGTGTCGGCGGGGTTTTCCAGCCCTTCCACCTCATGCCCCAGATCGGTGAGGGCGAACAGAATGTCGTCCAGCGAGGCGGTGGTTTCGAGATGATCCTTGAGCCAGGACAAGGTGAATTTCATGGCAGGCCCCTTTTTCGTGCGGCAGGAGGGGTTTGGCCGAGTATCGCCTCGGTTCGCCCCAATTTTAGACAGATTTCGCATATCTTATGCGGATGAGTTGCGGAAGGTGGTACGATTATGTCGGGCAATTGGAAAGACCGGATTGACGGAATCAAGCGCATTGTTCTCGCTTTGGGGGTGATGTGCCTGTGTGTGGTGATGAGCCTGCATTACAACGCAGGGGCGGAGCCGGACGCACCTGGCATGGTGAGTACGCGCAATGCACAATATGAGAAATGTTCGGCCGCGGCCCGGGAATCCAGGCTCGGCCTGTTCGGATGTGCCGTTGTTCTGAAACCGAAAGTCAAAACCTCCAGCATTCGGTTCCTGAGTGCGCAAACAGAAGACAAGGATGCGCGGTCGCATAGCCGACCGCTTTTCAAAGCGCCCGCAAAGCCCTGAAACCGGGTTCGGCAATAGAATTCAACAAAAGTCGTTTCCCATCCGGAAACGGCTTGTTGCGCGATTTTGCTGGGAATCTGCGTTATTTCTTAAGCGTTTCGGTGTAAAAGCCGAAGTATGGAACATTGGCTCGACATCCCTAAAGACCGTAAAAGGCTGCCCATCGGGCGGCTCTGTGTGATCATGGCGCTGACTGTACTGCTGCTTTTGGCCGTTGTTGGACGGAAGGTCACGGTTATATCGGATATTGGACTTGGCCTGCTCGGTCTGGCCTAAACAGCGATTTCCGGTGCCAAAACGGACAAACCATTGTTGCTATATCAGCGACGTTGGGCCGGGTAAGAATGGTCGGTCTGCGGCTGCGGGATCTTCAAGATGTGCCAAAAGCCAAGGTAATGCCCTTTGGTCCAGCACCGATAGTGGTGTGGCAAGGGCTTCCGTGTCCTCTAGTATATCGAGATAGATGAGCGCGCCGGGTTCATCATTGGACTGAATGTCGGTTGGCATGAACCGTCCAAGTCGGACAACATCATCCTGTGCCCACGGTCCTCGGCTTTCGCCCGAAACTGGCTGAAAGCCGAGGTTGATATAGCATTCAAACCCGTAGCGGCTGCGTTGCAGATGCACCGAAATGGTGCCGCATGCGCCCGTTTTTGCCCATGACCGGGCTTTTTTGGTCAAACCATGCGTCGAGGCCACGGTGTCGATTGCGCCGAGAATGAGCGTGACTGCAGCCTCACGCTTCGCCGGAAACGCCGGATCACTGGACGCGATATGCATGCGTACGCCGTTATCGACGGCAGAGGGGGCGGCGGTGACAGCGTCATCCTCGATCAGGGGGAGGGGTTGAGGGCGCGCTGGTTCAGCCGGTTTGCGGCGCAAAGCGCGGAGCCATTGGGCGATGGGCATTGCAGGGCCTTTGAATTGCTTCGGCCCAATCTGGCACGGTTCGGCGCAAGAGAAAAGGCAGCGGGGGGCTGTCTGCCCCCCGAACGGCTTTGGCATGACGCAAAAGCCGCCCCCCCGAGGATATTTTGCCGAAAAGAAAGCGGGGCGGCGGAGGTTATTTTAGCGGCAAGCAGATCTCGGTGAGCAGATCCTCGGGCGCGGTTTCGCGGGGGTTGTTGAGATAGAGCTCAAAGGCCGGGGCGTCGCCGGGTTCTTCGTCGGAATTTGGCAACCAGTCGCGGAAAAGCTGGGCGTAACCTGCGGGAAGGCCGGTGTAGGGGCCTTTGAAGAGCAGGACAGCGTGGCGCCCTGCGGGAAGCGTGGCACGTTCGATCGGCGGGTCTATCCTGGCCTCCTGCGGGAACTCGACGGCGGCGAGAGAGCGGAGATCCTCTGTCGGCGTGCTGTCGGGATCATCGTAGTAGACGCCGATCATCGCGCCGGCTCGGGGCATCAGTCCGCGCATACCCAAGAGGCCGAAGAGTTGCTCAAAATCGCGGCCGATGAGTTGGTAGTCGCCTTTATGAGGTATGGCGGCGAGGTGGCGGGCCGGTTCATCACGGATAGAAATGGGAAACATGCTGGTTCCTTTTATTGCGAGGGTTGGTTTGACTGCGCTGGCGGCGAGTTGTGTGCCAACGGCCCGAAAGGCGCTGGGCGGCTGGCCGAAGGTTTCGGAAAATACGCGACTGAAGCTGGCAAGATTGGGGTAGCCCACCTCACGCGCGATGTCTTGCAATGGTTTCTCACTGTGGATCAAAGCAACCGAGGCGCGGTGCATGCGGATCCGGCGCACGGCTTGTGTGGCGGTTTCACCCATCAGCAAGCGGTAGGTGCGTTGGAAATGAAAGCGCGAAAGGGCGGCGATATCGGCGAGATGGTCCAGCGACATATCGCCGGCTGGCGTGTCATGGATATAGGTTTGCACCCGCATCATCCGGTTTTCATAATTGCCTGCCATTCTGGATTTCCTTTGATTTTGCCTGTTCGTTATGACCGAATTTGCTTTTGCAAATCTTGCTGAGTTGCAATCGGCCTGTGTGCGCGTCATATACCACATGGTCCGTTAGGGAGTTTGCGATGAACTATCTTGAGTTTGAAAAGCCGTTGGCCGAGATCGAAGGCAAGGCGGAAGAGCTGCGTGCAATGGCGCGGTCCAACAAACAAATGGACGTCGAAAAAGAGGCGGCGGCGTTGGATGCCAAAGCGGCTGGCATGTTGCGAGACCTTTATAAGACCTTGTCGCCGTGGCAGAAATGCCTGGTTGCGCGCCACCCGGACCGGCCGCATTGCAAGGATTATATCGAGGCTCTGTTCACTGAATACACCCCGCTTGCCGGGGACCGGAACTTTGCCGATGACCATGCGGTCATGGGTGGTTTGGCGCGGTTCAATGATACGCCGGTCATGGTGATCGGCCATGAAAAGGGCAATGACACGAAAAGCCGGATCGAGCGGAATTTCGGCATGGCGCGGCCGGAAGGCTATCGTAAGGCGGTGCGCTTGATGGATATGGCGCATCGGTTCGGCTTGCCGGTGGTGACGCTGGTCGATACGCCCGGTGCCTATCCCGGTAAGGGCGCGGAAGAGCGCGGGCAATCGGAGGCGATTGCGCGGTCTACGCAGAAATGTCTTGAGATTGGAGTGCCGTTGATTTCGATCATCATCGGTGAAGGTGGTTCGGGTGGGGCGGTGGCCTTTGCCACGGCGAACCGCATCGCGATGTTGGAGCATTCGGTCTATTCGGTCATCAGCCCGGAGGGCTGCGCGAGCATTCTGTGGAAAGACGCTGAAAAGATGCGTGAAGCGGCGGAAGCCTTGCGCCTGACGGCGCAGGATTTGCAAAAGCTGGGTGTCATTGACCGCATCGTCACCGAGCCTTTGGGCGGGGCGCAACGGGATCGCAATCAATCTATCGCCGCGGTTGGCAAGGTGATCGAGACGATGTTGGCTGAACTGTCGGGCATGAAGCCCGAGGCGCTGATCAAGGACCGGCGCAAGAAGTTTATCGACATGGGCTCAAAGGGATTGGCGGCCTGACAATTGGGGAACGCTTGGGCCGCATTGGTGTTGGCAGGCCTCTTTGAGGTCGGCTGGGCGCTGGGATTGAAATACTCGGACGGGTTTACAAGGCTGGTGCCTTCGATCCTGACCCTTGTCGGGGCCGTGGCAAGTTTCTGGTTGCTGAGCTATGCGATGAAATCCTTGCCTGTTGGCACCGCCTATGCGGTCTGGGTTGGCATCGGCACAGTTGGCACCGCAATTCTGGCCGTTTTCCTGTTCTCCGAACCCGTGAATGCCATGCGCATCGGTGGCATTGCCCTGATCGTGGCCGGTATCGTGGCGCTGAAACTAGCCTGACCGCTACTGATAGCGGTGAATTTCACAGTTTTTCATATCGACCCCCGCGAGAGAGCGGAACGTGTTGCAATGGCCGACAATTGCCAAGGGGCGCGGGTGAAGAGAGGGTAATGTGTCGCGAAAGCGGCTGATGCGGGCGTGAAACAGGTCTTCTGGCTCTTCCGGGACGCCGTTTGGGTTCAGCGGGCCTTGGTGCCACCACGCCTCGGGCAGGTGATCGAAATCAAGCTCTGGAAATTCGGCGCGCAGGGCGGCCGGGGCGCGGCCCATATCGCAGCTATGTGACAGGTGTTCTACCGGGCCGAGAGAGACGGTGATCGGCGCGATGCCGTCAAAGATGATCTTGGCCGTTTCGATCGCGCGGGTCAGCGGGGTGCAGATGACGTGCCGGATGCCGAGGGTGGCGGCCTGCACGCGGGCCTCTTGCGCCTGTTTGCGGCCAAGCTCGGTAAGGCGTGCGTCAAAGATCAACGGGTCTGGCCCGCCATCGGTATGCGCTGCGTTAAATTCGGATTGGCCGTGGCGAATAAGGTAAATGGGCATAACTAGTCCTTACCACAGGGTCTTGGCGGCCCGTCCAGGCCATTCTGCATCATAGGCGGCACCATCGAAGGCACCGGATGTCACCTCTGCCAGCATATCACCGATGCTGGGCAAGCCTTCTGATTGATCGCCTGCCGCCCAAAGCTCCGACCGCAGGATCGCGCGGGCGCATTGGGGGTAAATTTCGGCGATGGAAATGACGATGACGGTGCGCGGGCGGTTCTCGCCCCGCTTGAAACGGTCACGCAAGGCGTCGTCATCCGTCAGCCTGGCGGTGCCGTTAACGCGCATTGCATTGGTAGAGCCGTTGATCAGAAACATCAGGCTGACGCGCCCATCGGCGACGATATTGGTGAGGCTGTCGATGCGGTCATTGCCGCGCCAATCCGGCATGGCGAGGGTCTGATCGTCCAAAATCATCACCACGGGGCCTTCGTCGCCGCGCGGCGTGCCATCGGTGCCGGTGGGGCCGACAGTGGTCAACACGCAAAAGCGCGACCGTTCCAGAAAGGCGCGGTAACTGGGGATCAGCCGATGCATCACCTTCACCTGCGCCGCTTGGCCCGGGGTGCCGTAAAGCGCGAGAAGCGCCTCTTGGCTTTCGATATACTTGGTCATTGCATTGCCTGTCCGTTTGCCCATCGGCGCAGAGCATAGGGATTTGGGACCGCTTCGCATTAAAAATCTTTTTATCTAGCGCATTCCGCAGTTTCGGTGCGGGATAGATTTTTTTCTGGAACCAAACAAGGGCGGGCGGTGTTGATAGGGCAGAGTGCGAAAGCAGCACTATTCTTGATAACCAACGGAGAACTATGATGAAAAATCTTATGATCTCGACAGCTGTCGTGGCGTTTACCGCTCTTTCTGCGCATGCTCAGGACGGTAGTGCCTTCCGCACCGAAGCCGTTGCAGGCGAGGTTTACGCCTCTGACTTTATCGGCAAGCGGGTTTATGCGGCAGAAGCTGAATATACCGATCCCGGCGCGGCTGGTATCCAGACCGATTGGGATGATATTGGCGAAATCAACGATGTGATCCTGTCTCGTGACGGTACTGTCGATGCGGTATTGGTCGATATCGGCGGTTTCCTCGGCATGGGTGAGCGTCAGGTTGCTGTGAATATGGGCGCCATCCGCTTCGTGTCGGATGACGCGACCGGTGATGACCCGGATGATTACTTCCTGGTGATGACGGCCGCTGATGCCCAGTTGCAAGAGGCCCCAGCCTATTCCCGCATGCCCGGCACGGATATGAAATCCGATATGGAGTCCAATGCCGGTGCGACGATGGTGACCGAAGGGGCGCAGGCTGATGCCAATACCTCGATCGAGGCCCCAGCTGCGGCGCCGGGTACGATGCCCGACACAATGGTAACGCGTGACGGCTACGTCGCGGCAGAGCCTGAGGTGTTGACCGCTGAAAAGCTGACTGGTGCGCGCGTCTATGATGCCACCGATGCGGATGTTGGTGAGGTAAGCAGCCTTATCCTTGGCGCTGACGGCCAGATTACCGAAGCCGTCGTCGATGTGGGTGGTTTCTTGGGTCTGGGTGAAAAGCCAGTTGCTTTGAGCCTGTCTGAATTGCAGATCCTGCGGTCTGACAATGGTGACGACATTCGCGTCTATGTCTCGCAGACCAAAGAGCAGCTTGAGGCAATGCCTGATTACGTCAAGTAATCGCTGCTGATATACAGTCTCTGAGACTGGTACCCCGCGCCCCGCTTAAATGCAGGGCGCGGGCGTTTTGCTTTGCAATCAATGCGCCATGAAGACCGGGATTTCTGCGTTTTCCAGCATGTTCCGGGTCGCGCCCCCCAGAATAGCCTCACGAAAGCGGGAATGTCCGTAGGCCCCCATAACCAGCATATCGGCATCCACGTCGCGGATATGGCGGGCGAGAACATCAGAGATGCGCGGCATGGTGCGGGCAAGCACAGTGACTTCGGCTTTCACCCCATGGCGCACCAGCATCTGGCACAATGCCCCACCCGGGTCCGAGCGTTCTGCCCCGTGCTTGGGTGGGTCGATAATGGTGATCCAGACATGATCGGCTTGTGTCAGGAACGGAAGCGCGCGGCGCACGGCATTCATCGCCTCGCGGCTCTGGTTCCAGGCGATGACGATTCGCTTGCCGATAGCACTGCCGTCAACGGGCGCATCCGGCAGCACCAGCACCGGCGACTGGCCTTCGAACATCGCGGCCTCGATAATGGCCTCTTCTTCGTCGCCGTGATTCTTGCCATAGGGTTTGGCCAATACGACCAGATCCGCAAAACGCGCGCGCAGGGCGACAAGATCAGCCAACCCGCCAATCATCGCCAAGGCGCTTTCGCTGGACCAGCGCAGTGAAGGTGCGGCTTGACCAGCGGCTGCTTGAATTGCCGTTTCCACCGCTTTGACATCAGATGTGGCGCGTTCTTGAGACAGTTGAACCATTGCAGCGCTTGCGCCGACGTAGGAATAGCCGATCTGCGTGCGATCGACGCCGATGGCGAGTGCGTCAAGGTGTCCATCCTGTGCGATTGCAAGCGATGCTGCACTTGCGAAAGTTTGGGGTGCGCGTGTAGCATCGGCACAGATGGTAAGTAACGACTTGTAAGGCATGGTAGCTAGCTCCTTCCTGTCAGATTTAAGTCTACCTATCGCAAATAGCCGGGCCGTGCTTTGATCCGGGTCAAATAGAAGGCCGAGTTTCTTTGACATGGATCAAGGCGCTGGTGCCGCTTCCATTTCAAAAGCAGCCTGTGAACGAATGCCCGGCCGAATCTCGATTTGGACCGGGAGAGGACGAAGGGACGCGAAATGTGGGACTACTTCAAATTGATTGCGCTGGGTCTGATCACGGTTTTGGCCGCGATCGGCGCCAATTACGCGCGCGATCCGGCCTATCTGGTCAACGCACTGACGATAATGCTTGTGGCGGGGGGGCTGTTTCTGTGGTCCGTGCGCCGTGTGGACGAACCGAAACCGGTGATTTCACAGAATGAATATTTTGACGGCGTCGTGCGCGCCGGTGTCATAGCAACGGCGCTTTGGGGCGTGGTCGGCTTTCTTGTCGGCGTTATCATCGCCTTCCAGCTTGCCTTTCCAGAGCTCAACTTCGAATGGGCGCAGGGCTATGCCAACTTTGGCCGCTTGCGGCCGCTGCACACCTCGGCGGTTATTTTCGCCTTCGGTGGCAACGCGCTGATCGCGAGTTCCTTCTACGTCGTCCAACGTACCAGCGCCGCGCGGCTTTGGGGTGGCAACCTTGGCTGGTTCGTCTTCTGGGGCTATCAGCTTATGATCGTTCTGGCCGCGACCGGCTATCTGCTGGGTGCAACTCAATCCAAGGAATATGCCGAACCGGAATGGTATGTCGACCTGTGGTTGACCATCGTGTGGCTGGCCTATCTGGCGGTGTTCCTCGGCACGTTGCTGAAGCGGAAAGAGCCGCACATCTATGTGGCCAACTGGTTCTACCTGTCTTTCATCATCACCGTGGCGATGCTGCATGTGTTCAATAACCTGAGCATTCCGGTGTCGGTCTTCGGCTCCAAATCCGTTCAGGTATTCTCGGGCGTGCAGGATGCGATGGTGCAGTGGTGGTACGGCCACAACGCCGTGGGCTTCTTCCTGACCGCGGGTTTCCTCGGGATGATGTATTATTTTGTGCCGAAACAGGCGGAGCGCCCTGTGTTCAGCTACAAGCTGTCGATCATCCACTTCTGGGCGCTGATCTTCCTGTATATCTGGGCTGGTCCGCACCACCTGCACTATACCGCGCTGCCGGATTGGGCATCGACCCTTGGGATGGTCTTTTCGATCATGCTGTGGATGCCGAGCTGGGGTGGTATGATTAACGGTCTGATGACGCTGTCTGGCGCATGGGACAAGCTGCGCACCGATCCGATCATCCGGATGATGGTTGTGTCCATCGGCTTTTACGGGATGTCGACCTTTGAAGGGCCGATGATGTCCATCAAGGCTGTGAACTCGCTGTCGCACTACACAGACTGGACCATCGGTCACGTGCATTCCGGCGCACTGGGCTGGAATGGCATGATCACCTTTGGCGCGCTGTATTACCTGACGCCGAAACTGTGGAACCGTTCGGGGCTGTATAGCTTGAAGCTGGTGTCCTGGCACTTCTGGCTCGCCACCATCGGGATCGTTCTTTACGCCTCCTCGATGTGGGTCACCGGCATCATGGAAGGCCTGATGTGGCGCGAAGTGGATGCAAACGGGTTCCTCGTGAACGCCTTTGCTGACACTGTGGTTGCCAAATTCCCGATGCTTGTGGTGCGTGGATTGGGTGGGACTATGTTCCTGACCGGTTCGATCATCATGTGCTATAACCTGTGGATGACCGTGAAAGCACAGCCTGAAAAGGCCAGTGACAACGCGTTCGTTCCTGCTGAATAAAGGGGGGAACAATGGCTTTTCTCGACAAACACAAGGTCATCGAGACCAACGCAACCCTACTTCTGGTTCTGTCCTTTCTGGTCGTAACCATCGGCGGCTTGGTGCAGATCGTACCGCTGTTCTATCTGGAGAACACGATTGAGAAGGTGGAAGGGGTGCGCCCCTACACGCCGCTCGAACTGGCGGGGCGGGATATTTATATCCGTGAAGGATGCTATGTCTGCCACAGCCAGATGATCCGCCCGATGCGCGATGAGGTGGAACGCTATGGCCACTACAGCCTCGCAGCGGAATCCATGTATGACCACCCGTTCCAATGGGGGTCCAAACGCACCGGGCCAGATCTGGCGCGTGTGGGGGAACGCTATTCGGATGCGTGGCATGTGGATCACCTGACAGACCCGCAATCGGTTGTGCCAGAGTCGATCATGCCGAAATATGGCTTCCTGTCGAACAAGGTTATCGATGGCAAGTATATCGAAGACAGCATGAAAGTGCATCGCATCGTGGGTGTGCCTTACACCGACGAGATGATGGAAAATGCTGTCGCCGACTTCAAGGCACAAGCCGATCCGGACAGCGATTATGACGGCTTGGTCGAACGCTATGGCAAGGCCACCGTGCGCAACTATGACGGCACACCGGCCCTGACAGAAATGGATGCGCTGGTCGCCTATTTGCAGGTGTTGGGCACGATGGTTGATTTCTCGACCTTCCAACCTGACGCAAGCCGGTAAAGGGGGACAACATGGACACCTATAGCCTACTGCGCGAATTCGCCGATAGCTGGATGCTGATCTTTCTGACGGCGGTGTTTACGGGTGTGATTTTCTGGGCTTTCCGTCCCGGAAGCCGCAAGGTTCACAACGATATCGCCGCATCCATTTTTCGCAATGATGACAAACCCGCCGAGACGGTGGACCGACCCAAAGAGGCGCGGACATGAGTAAGAAAGCAAAAAACCACCAAGACGGCGATCCGAACACAACAGGCCATAGCTGGGACGGGATCGAGGAATTCGACAACCCGATGCCACGCTGGTGGCTGTGGACCTTTTACGCCTGTATCGCTTGGGCGCTGGTCTATTCCATCGCCTATCCTGCTTGGCCGATGATCAGCCGCGCCACACCGGGCCTGCTTGGTGCGTCCACCCGCGCCGATGTCGCGGCGGAGATTCAGGAGTTTTCGGACCGCAACGCCCCGATCCGCGCCAAGCTGGAAGCGGCAGAGTTGACCGAGATTGCAAGCGATCCGGAGTTGTCGAGTTTCGCGAACAATGCGGGCGCTGCTGTGTTCCGCACATGGTGCGCACAGTGCCACGGTTCGGGCGCGGCAGGGGTTCAGGCCTCTGGCTATCCGAACCTGCTGGATGATGACTGGATCTGGGGCGGTGATATCGAGGCGATCCACACCACGATCACGCACGGTATCCGCAACACCACGGATGAAGATGCCCGTCTCTCTGAAATGCCGCGCTTTGGTGTTGATGAGTTGCTGGAAAAGCCGCAGATCGACGAAGTGGTGCAGCATGTTCTGGCCATCTCGGGGCAAGAGCATGACGCCACACTGGCGGCTGCCGGTGCGGTGGTGTTCGAAGACAACTGTTCCTCTTGCCACATGGAAGACGGCACAGGGAATCGCGATCTGGGTGCACCGAACCTGACAGATGCGATCTGGCTTTACGGTGGCGGCGTGGATGCGCTGACACATACGGTGACCTATTCCCGCAATGGCGTGATGCCAAACTGGAATACGCGCCTGTCCGAAGCGGATATCCGGGCGGTTGCAACCTATGTCCACGGTCTGGGCGGCGGCGAATAAGCCGAATACTCTGAAAGTTGGGCCTCCCGGTTTGCGCCGGGGGGCCTTTTTTGTTTTGATGGGAGGACAAGGGGGAGGCGATGGAAAAACTCTTGGCGAATATCCGCGCCTGTCAGGCCTGCGCTGGCCTGCCCTTGGGCCCTCGCCCGCTGATTCAAGCCAGCGCTTCTGCGCGGTTGCTGATCGCGGGGCAGGCACCGGGGCGGATTACCCATGCCAAAGGCATCCCGTTTGATGACCCCTCGGGCAACCGTCTGCGCGACTGGTTGGGCTTGGATCGAGCGCAGTTTTACGATGCCGAAAAGATCGCGATCGTGCCGATGGGGTTTTGTTTTCCCGGCTCTGGGGCGGGGGGCGATGCCCCGCCTCGCCCGGAATGTGCGCCGTTGTGGCGGAACCAAGTTCTGGAGGCGATGCCCGATCTGGCGCTGGTGCTGGTGATTGGCCGCTATGCGATCAATTGGCACCTGCCGCAGGCCAAGCACTTACCTATCTCCGCGCTGGTTCGGGTGGAGGGGCCGGCGCAGGTTTTGCCCCACCCCAGCCCGCGCAACAACCGTTGGCTCAACCAGAACCCGTGGTTCGAGGCCGAGGTTCTGCCAGCCCTGCGCCGCCGGGTGGCACGAGTGCTTGCCTAGGCTTACAGCTTGTCCAGATCAATCTGCCGCCACTTGCGACCGCGCCAGAAATAGCGGTCGGCGCTGCGCTTGGCGTCGGTCGGCGGATGATCCCGCACCCAGACTTTGTGTTCCGTGCGGGCAGCGATCATCAGGCTTTGTGCAAGTATTCCTAGCATTGGATTCATCCTTTCATTGCGTCATGCCCTTGAAAATAACTTTTAGTCGTTCAAAACTCACGTCATGAAGATTTTATACATGTAAGGAAATATTACATGAAAAGCTGGCGTGATCTGCCACCCCTCAACGCGTTGAAAGCCTTTGCGGCTTTTGCGGATGCGGGCTCTGTGAGCCAAGCGGGAACCGCCATCGGGGTAACGCATGCCGCGATCAGCCAGCAGATCAGGGCGTTGGAGCAGCAACTGGGCCTTGCGCTTGTCTCTCGCACAGGGCGGGAACTGGTGCTGACAGCGCAGGGGCGGATGCTGGCAGATTCGGCGCTGGTGGCTTTCGGGGCGGTGGCCGAGGTGACGGCGGGCCTGACGGGGGCCGATGCCCACAGGCCCCTGCATATCACGACGACGCCTTCTTTCGCGATGGGCTGGCTGATGCCGCGACTGGCCGACTTCCGCAGCCGCCACCCGGAGATCGACCTTGTGATCGACCCCACGCCAGAGTTGCGCCGCCTTGGGCCGGACGGCGCAGACATCGCCCTTCGCTACGGCAATGGCAACTGGCCAGGCACCGAGGCGACGCTACTGGTGTCCTCGACCATTGTGGCCGTTGCTGCACCGGATCTTGTCGCGCCGGAGCGGGTGGCCTCGGTCGCCGATCTGGCGGATTTGCCGTGGTTGCAAGAGTTGGGCACAAGCGAGGCTACCGCCTTCTTGCAAAAATACGGGGTGGAGCGAGGGGCGCGTTTTGGTCTGACCTCACTTCCCGGCAATCTGATGCTGGAGGCCGCGCGGGCGGGGCAAGGCGTGGCTGTTACCGCCCGTGCCTTTGTTGAACCCGATATTGCCGCCGGCCGCATGCATGTGCTGGTCGAGGATGATGAACGTGAGGGGTATTTCCTTGTGACCCCTGCCGGAGTGTTGCGCAGGCCCGCAAAAGCCTTTGCGCAATGGGCGCGGCGGCTGGCTTCCCCCGCCGGTTGACTTCGGTCAAGGCTGGCCGAATCAAAAGGGGGCATAGTGGTGTTATCGCCGATCTGCGATCTGCCACCGGTGCCCCATTTCCTCGTTCGCGCGTTTCCTCTGGGGCGCCGGTGGCTCGTTTATCGCAGAATTACGTCAGACTGCGCGCAGTTGTCGCGGCTTAAAGCTGACTCTGCGATACCTATTTGATGCATATCAAAGCAATGCGTTTGCCGGTGCCTGATACCAGTGCCAGAATGAATGTCGGAGATATGCCGTGAGCAGCCCAGATACCGAACCCAAAAGCCTATACGTCAAGCGAGAGCCGATCTTTCCGCGACGGGTGAAAGGCGCGTTCCGCAACCTGAAGTGGTGGATCATGGCGTTTACCTTGGGCATCTATTACATCACCCCCTGGATCCGCTGGGATCGCGGGCCAAGCCTGCCGGATCAGGCGGTGCTGGTCGATATGGCCAA